>JACQSM010000007.1 GCA_016205965.1 Candidatus Uhrbacteria bacterium | reverse complement strand
GCTGCAAAACGCGGCGGCATCGGAATGGAAAAGCGCCGCTCGAATTGGCAGGCGCTCACATCATGAATATCGACCCTCTGAAATTGAAAAAGTAGCAACCTCGAGCTGGGACGCTACCTAAGCTCCGGTTAGCCTTAAGTAGTGTCCGAGCGGACAGCTTGAAGGCCGAATTTCGCCTTGCCGGTCCCGCCTTAATTTGCTAAGCTTCACTTGATATGTTTTTGGCTGTTCACGCTTCGGTCGGCGCCATTACCGGCAATGTCGCGCCCGATCCCATCTCCGCATTCACCATCGGTTTCCTCTCGCATTTCCTCGTCGACATGATTCCCCACGGGGATGAGTACATGTACGAGGGATACAAAAACGGCGCCCGCGTCCGCCGGGCGATTCTTTACGTCGCCTGCGATGTCGTGGCGACGCTGGTGCTGGTCGCCCTGCTCTTCATCGAACAGGACTTTTTTTCGACCCGGAACGTCGCCCTCGGCATCATCGGCGGCCTCCTGCCAGACCTGCTGGTCGGCATCCATGAATTGCGCACCACCCGGCTGCTGCGCGAGTTCCACCGTTTCCACATGCGCAATCATCATTTTTTGATAAAACATTTGCGCAAGTTCGAGCGCGACATCCCCATGCGCTATGGATTGTTGCTCCAAGGCGTCGTTCTCACTCTCCTCGTTCGCGTCGTTTTGTGATCCTGGACAAGACCGGCCTTTTTTGGTATCGTCAATTGTCCCTGTAGTAGCCACCCTTTAAAGGAAAGGAGGCGGGGATGGATTACGTCCGCACCTTGTTTAACCCGTTCATGGAGGCGGCCCAGTCGCTCGGCTATTGGGCCTACCCGGCGGTCTTCGGCATCAACATCCTGCTCTCATTCGGTACGCTGGTACTGATCCGTTCGCGCCGCGAACAGATCGTCCTGCGGACCAGGACGCGAGTCTTTCTGCGCATCGACGCGGCCCGGTTCGACAGCCCTTTTTGGAGCTTCATCCACCGGCGCGGCGCCTTCCTTATGGTCATGGCAGCCGCCTTGGTCAGCCCCATCCTGGCTTCCTGGCTGATCCGTTTTCTTCAGCTCGGCGAACGGCGCGCCATCATCTACGCCTTCGCCACCACCCTCATTGACACCGGCGTGAAGGTCTCTTTGGCCCTCGGCGTCTCCAACACGCTCCGTGACGCCCTGGGCATGATTTCCTTGCCCGGCTGACGGGCTCCGCTTGCGGGGCTCATTTTTTATCAGGAGGACGGCCTTCAGGCCGTCCTACAAAAATGTCAGGACCGCCTAAAGGCGGTCCTCCAGAATTCAGCCAAAAAGCACCCCCTTGGGGATGCTTTTTGTGGTGCCGCGGGAGGGACTTGAACCCTCATGGATTTCTCCGCACGATTTTGAGTCGTGTGCGTCTGCCAATTTCGCCACCGCGGCAAGGTGCATGCAATCAGAGGAAGCTCCATGGAGGCAGGGCCAGTATAACGTTGTAATCGCGGTTGTCAAAGCGTCCGGCGGCGCGGTACACTGGGGCATATGGCCCAGATCGTCGCCGTCGTCAATCAAAAGGGCGGGGTGGGGAAAACCACCACGGTCATCAACCTGGCGGCCTCCATGGCCGCCCAGGGCCGTTTCGTCCTGATCGTTGACCTCGACCCGCAGGCCAACGCTTCTTCCGGCCTGGGCATCGACCATCGTTCGCTCGAGCGCGGCGTCTACGAAACGCTGACCGGCGACGCATCTTTCAAAGATATCGTCATGGCCACCAAGGTGGATGGGCTCAAACTCGCTCCGGCCACCGCCAATCTGGCCGGTGCCGGCATCGAGCTGGTCAACGTCGAGCGCCGCGAGTTCCGCCTGGGCGACGCCCTGCTCGAGGTTCGCAACGACTTCGACTACATCCTGGTCGACTGTCCGCCCTCGCTCGGCCTGCTGACCATCAACGGCATCGTCTCGGCCGACCGCGTGCTGATTCCCGTCCAGGCCGAGTACTATGCGCTCGAAGGCCTGGGCCAGCTGATGCACACCATCGACCTGATCAAGAGCCATCTCAAGCCGCGGCTCGACATCATGGGCGCGGTGCTGACGATGTTCGACGGCCGCAACCGCCTCTCGAACGACGTCATGCAGGAGCTCTACAAGTATTTTCCCAACAAGATCTTCCGTTCGGTCATCCCGCGCAATATCCGTCTGGCGGAGGCGCCGAGCTTCGGCGCTCCGATCACCCATTACGATCCCGAATCCAAAGGCGCCAAAGCCTACGAGCGCCTGGCCCGCGAGATTCTCGATCTCGAATACGCATTTTAGTGCCTATTATGGTACAGCGCCTCACCGGTCTGGGCCGCGGGCTCGGTTCACTCATACCGCAGAAGTCTTCTACGGAAAGCGCCGTTCCGGCGAAGTCCGCCGGTCGCGGCGAGAGCGCGGCGCCGGTCGCGCCGGTTTCGCATGCCGAGAACCGCATCCTGCACATTCCGGTGACCGACGTCGTCGCCAACCCGGAGCAGCCCCGCATCGAGTTCCGCCACCACGAGCTCGAAGACCTCATGAATTCGATCCGCGAGCACGGAATTTTGCAGCCATTGCTCGTCACCACGCGGCCCCAGGGCGGGTATGAGCTGATCGCCGGCGAGCGCCGTTTCCGGGCGGCGAAAATGCTCGGCCTCGAAACCGTGCCGGCCATCGTCCGCGAAGCCGACAGCAACCAGAAGCTGCTTCTGGCGTTGATCGAAAACATCCAGCGCCAGGATTTGAATCCTCTGGAAGAGGCCCGCAGCTATGCGCGGCTCATGTCCGAGTACGGCCTGACCCAGGAAGACGTCGCCAAGCGCGTCGGCAAGGCCCGTTCAACGGTCGCCAACACCGTCCGCCTGATGGATCTGCCAGCCGAGATTCAAGAGGCGATAGCGTCGGGATCGATTTCCGCCGGCAGCGCCCGGGCCATTTTGAGCCTCAAGGACGAGAAGAGCCAGCTGAACTTTTTCCGCAAACTGATCGGCAACCGACTGACGACGCGCGAGGCCGAAACCGGCGCTCGCAAACTCGTCGGTCGTTCCAAAGACCCGGCCGTCGCCGCCGACGAAGAAGCGCTGCGCCGCAGCCT
>JACQSM010000024.1 GCA_016205965.1 Candidatus Uhrbacteria bacterium | reverse complement strand
GATCACGCTTCTCCTCGTCAAGGTCGGTGACTATGAACGACGCGAAGTAGATGATCTTCTCGAGATTCCGCTGGGAGATGTCCAACAGCTGCCCCATGAGGCTGGGCGTTCCCTTGAAGTACCAAATGTGAGTTACCGGGGTTGCCAGCTCCACATGGCCCATTCGCTCACGGCGGACGCGCGACCGGGTCACCTCGACGCCGCACTTATCGCAGATGATGCCCTTGTAGCGGACCTTCTTGTATTTGCCGCAGTAACACTCCCAGTCCTTGGAGGGACCGAAAATTTCCTCGGCGAAGAGGCCGCCCTTCTCGGGCTTCTGGGTGCGGTAGTTGATCGTTTCAGGCTTGGTGACTTCCCCGTAGGACCACGACCGGATGACCTCGGGCGAGGCCACCTTGAGGCGCAGGGCGTCGAACTCCTGCGGTTTTTGCTGCTCAATGATGGGATTCATAGGCGTCTGTCGTGGCGGGGGTTAGACATCGGACTCTTCCTCGTGGGCCGGAGCGCTCTCCTCGACCGCGGGGCGCTGCTCCTCAAGGAATTCTTCAGCCGAGTACCGGAGCGGCGTCTTCGGCGGCGGCAGTGGTTTCAATTTGATGGCGTCGGTGTCGATGCGCTCCTTGTCTTTGAGCAGCTCGACTTCCAGTCCGAGACCCTTGAGTTCGCGGACGAGCACGTTGAACGACTCCGGGATGTTGATTTTCCGGATCGGCTCGCCTTTGATGATCGACTCGTAAGCCTTGGAACGGCCCGGCACGTCGTCCGACTTGATGGTCAGGATTTCCTGGAGGGTGTGGGCGGCACCGTAGGCTTCGAGGGCCCAGACTTCCATTTCGCCGAAGCGCTGGCCGCCGAATTGGGCCTTGCCTCCCAGTGGCTGCTGGGTGATCAGCGAGTACGGACCGATGGAGCGCTGGTGGATCTTGTCCTCAACCATGTGGTTGAGCTTGAGCATGTAGATGTAACCGACCGTCACCTGGTTATCGAAGGCGTCGCCGGTGCGGCCGTCGAAGAGGGTCACCTGGCCGTGCTCTTCGAAGCCGGCGCGCTTGAGCTCCTCGCGGATCTGGGGCTCGGAGACGCCGTTCAACGGCGGCGTGACCACGTGATAACGGAGCGCGTTGGCTGCCAAACCGAGGTGGGTTTCGAGAATCTGACCCAGGTTCATGCGGGAGACGACGCCGAGCGGCGACAGGATGATGTCGACCGGAGTGCCGTCGGCCAGGAAGGGCATGTCCTCGGCCGGAACGATCTTGGAGATGACGCCCTTGTTGCCGTGGCGGCCGGCGACCTTGTCGCCCACCTGGATCTTGCGCAGGTCGGCGACGGAAACGATGATCGACTTGATGACGCCCGGCGGAAGCTTGTCGCCATCGTCGCGCGAGAAAATTTTCACGTCGACGACTTTGCCGTGCTCGCCGTGCTCCAGGTAGAGCGAGCTGTCGCGGACATCGCGAGCCTTCTCGCCGAAGATGGCGCGGAGCAGCTTCTCTTCGGCCGAGAGTTCAGTCTCGCCTTTGGGCGTGATCTTGCCGACCAGGATGTCGCCCGAGACGACCTCGGCGCCGATCCGGACGATGCCGTTTTCGTCGAGGTTCTTGAGCTTCTCTTCGCTGATATTGGGAATGTCGGAGGTGACGACTTCGGGACCGAGCTTGGTCTCGCGCACGTCGATCGGGTAGTTCTCGATGTGGATCGAGGTATAGCGATCGCGCTGCACCAGGCGCTCGTTCAAAATGACGGCGTCTTCGTAGTTGTAACCCTCCCAGGAAAGGAAGGCGACCAGCAAGTTCTGGCCCAGGGCGAGTTCGCCGCCGTCGATGGAACCGCCGTCCGCCAGATTGGCGCCGGCTTTGACCTTCTGGCCCTTGGCCACGGTCGGTCGCTGGTTGATGCAGGTCGAGGAGTTCGAACGGACGAACTTGTTGAGGCGGTAGCTCTGCAGTGAGCCGTCTTCACCGGTGACTTCAACCTTGTCGGACTGCACCAACGAGACGGTGCCGTCGACTTCGGAGACGACCACGTGGCCGGAGTCGAGCGCGGCCCGGGCTTCGACGCCCGTACCGACGATCGGGGCGTCGGGCTTGATGCAAGGCACGGCTTGGCGCTGCATGTTCGTGGCCATGAGGGCGCGGTTGGCGTCGTCATGCTCGAGGAACGGAACACAGGCGGTGGCGATGGAGATGATCTGCTTGGAGGAAACGTCCATGAAATCGATCTTGCTGACGTCCTCGACGCCCGGTTCGCCGAATTTGCGGACCGAGGTCTTTTGCTCGAGGAAGTATCCTTTTTCGTTGATGGGCGTGGTGGCCGAGGTCAAAATGGATTTCTCTTCAGCGAAAGCGTTCAGATATACCATCTCGCCGATGACGCGGGGCTTCACCGCCACGGTTTGGAGCGAAGACTTGGCCAGTTTGGCGGCGTCGTCCTTGGAAATTTCGGTGCCGTCCTTGACCAGCACTTTGCCGTTCTTGGGATCGGCGATGTCGCCACGGGCGATTTCGCCGGCGGCCGACTTGCCGTCGTTGGGCACGTCATGGACGACCTTGCGATAAGGCGTCTCGATGAAGCCGTACTCGTTGACCATGGCGTAGCTCGAAAGGTGGCCGACCAGACCGATGTTCGGCCCTTCGGGCGTGGCGATCGGACAGATGCGGCCGTAGTGCGTGCGGTGGACGTCGCGAACATCGAAACCGGCGCGTTCGCGAGACAGACCGCCGGGGCCCATGGCCGAGAGGCGGCGCTTGTGCTCGAGTTCGGCCAGCGGGTTGGTCTGGTCCATGAACTGCGAGAGCTGCGAGGACATGAAGAATTCGCGGATGACGCCGATGACCGGGCGGGCATTCACCAGGCGCGACGGGGTCAGCGTGGTGATGTCCATGGTCGACATGCGGTCCTTGATGATGCGCTCCATGCGGGCCAAGCCGACGCGGAGGCGGTTCTGGACCAATTCGCCGACCGCGCGGATGCGGCGGTTGCCGAGGTGGTCGACGTCGTCGGCCTCCTCCTGGGTGATGTTCAGGCGGATGACTTCTTTGACGATCGAGACGATGTCTTCCTTTTTGAGAATGCGATTGTCGGGATTCTCGAGGTCCTTCTCGGTTTCGTTGAGCGCGAAACGCTGGGCGAACTTATAGCGTCCGACCTTGCCCAAGTCGTAGCGGTCGAAATTGAAGAACATCGAGTGGATCAGCGAGCGGGCGTTGTCGGTGGTGGCCAGATCGCCCGGGCGGATGCGCTTGTAGATTTCCTTGAGGCCGTCGTCCTCGTTCTTGGCGACGTCTTTCTCGAGGGTGTTGGCGATGTAGTTGATGGAAGGGTGCTTATCGATGTCACGAAACAGAGCCAAAATGTCCTCGTCGCTGCCGTAGCCGAAGGCTCGGAGCAGCGAGGTCACGGCAACCTTGCGCTTGCGGTCGATCTTGACCCAGATGACGTTGGAGCCGTCGGTTTCCATTTCGAGCCAGGCGCCGCGGTTCGGGATGATCTTGGCGCCGAAGTACTTGCGGCCGCGGACGTTTTCGGACGTGAAAAAGACGCCGGCCGAACGGACCAGCTGCGAAACGACCACGCGTTCGATGCCGTTCACGATGAACGTGCCGCGATCAGTCATGATCGGAAAGTCGCCGAGGTAGATTTCCTGCTCCTTGGTCTCGGCGGTGCGCTTGTTGATGAGCCTGGTCTTGACCCGAAGCGGAGCTTCGTAGGTCAGGTTCTTGGCCCTGGAGGTCTGCTCGTTGAACTTGGGCTCGTCGAGGTAATAATCGAGAAAATAGAGTTCGAGATCGCGGCCGATAAAATCCTTGACCGGCGAGACCTCTTCGAAAAGTTCTCGAAGGCCGTCCTTGAACAACCAATCGTACGATTTCTTTTGGATCTCGATGAGATCCGGCATGGGCATGGCGTCCGATGCGTTGGTGAACGCCTTGCGCTCCCTGGTCGCTGGGGGCAAACGTTTGAAAATCATACGCGCTAGTTACCTATTCAATTTTGTAGTACGCGTTTCAGGGTTGGTAGCTGGTACCGGCCTTGAAACACGGACTCAAAATTCGCACGGCAACAAAAATAATCGCCCTGTCGTCTTTCTTGCGAACGCGGTTCGCATGACAGGGGATTGTAATGCCTCCTTAACTAGGTTGATGAGGCGAACATTGCGTTAACCGAGGATATTCACCGACCGCCCTCTTTAGCTTCCGCAGGCGACTTTGAAGAGGTTTTGCCCAAGGATAACAGGTGTGGAAAAGTGCGTCAAGTCTCTTTACAGCCATTTGTCAAGAGTGCTTCATTTTGAGGCGAAAACTAGAGAAATTGTTGCAGTTTTACGGTCCGCAGATAAGCCGGCTCTTGACCTGTTTTCCACAGGTCATAACACTTAGGAAAGGATGGCACCACACCAGCTTTTTTTGCTTGAACCTTGACAAAATGGTGAATTTATGTTAGATTATGCAGTTCATTTTGCCTTGATGATGCGCCCGGACGCCGGTTTTGGTGAATCCAAAGCCGGCGCCTGCGCGAATACCGTACAGGGGTTCGGACGGGCCTTCCGTCTACGTTTTTTACCGGCAACGACCGGCAAAACGGAGCATACAATGACCACGACCGAAGCAGTGATCCAGACCGCTCCCCAGTCCAACGCCACCGCCGCCAGCGACCAGGCCGCCGAGGTCTGGAAGTGCCGGAAGGACGGCCACGACGGCACCCGCCAGTCCCGTCTCATGGTCCGCAACCCCAAGGGCACGGACCTGCATCTGGTGTCCGAGGGTACGCTCCTTCCGCTGGTGATCTGCGAGATCTGCCGGGTCAAGGAGATCTACGCCCGGCAGGCATCCAAGAAGCCCATTGGGGCCACCATGGTCCTGGAGGACCTGCTCCACGCCCGCTCCACCAAGACCGGTGTGGCCAAGCTGAAGAGCGCGGCCGCCGCCAAGGAGGCCCAGACGCGGGAGGCGGTCATCAAGGTTGCGGCGGAGATCATCTCCGGCCGCATCACGCTGGTGAAGCGGGAGGCCGGTGACGAGCTGCTGTGCGGCTCACCCAACGGCACCCCGTGCTGCAACCGCAAGATGCCGGCCAAAGCCTTCATTGGCGAGAGCGGCATCTGCGAGGTGCTGGCCAAGGGGGTGCGCGAGGCCGGCGGATTGTACTGCCGGGACCGCGCCCAGGCCCTCAAGATCCGCAACAACGCCGACCGCACTGCGGCTCTGACCGCCTACGCCGAGAGGGTTGCCCAGGGGTTCGGCGGCCCGGTCCGCCGGACCGACGCCGACCACGTCTTGGTCTGTGGGGGCGACATGGATCTCCCCTGCTGTGACAAGACGGACCCGGCGAGCAGCCATGTGGCCATCCAAGGCCGGGCGGTTGGCGTCTGCGGGGCGCTGCGGCATTTCTTCCGCCAGGAGGACATCCGCACCTTCAACACCCTGGCAGCGGCCAAGGAGGAGGCGCTCCTCTTCTACCAGCCCGGCGGCGTGGCCCCGCGCCAGTACCGCCGCTGAACCTCACCGACAGTCCCCCTCAAGGGACTGTTTTTCTTTAGGCAGGGACTTTAAAAACTGGTACACTGTCCACTACTGAACCTCCGCATCTATGGCCCGAAAATCACGGAATCACGAGTCTTCAAAGAAGCGCGATCGGCGCGACGACGAACCCGCCTTGAGCCCCAAAGCCAAAAAGGAACTGGTGGCCATCTTTCTGACTTTGGTGGCAGTGATCACCTTCCTGGGCTTTTTCGAGGCTGCCGGGCCGGCGGGCGGCGTCATCGACAGCGCCCTAGGCGTTGCTTTGGGCCTGAATCGTTTTCTGTTTCCGCTCGGCCTGTTGGTCATTTCCGCCTCACTCCTCTGGCCGGAGCGTTTTCAGATGAAAGCCTCGGCCTCGTTCGGCGTTTTTCTCTATTTCGTCAGTTCCGGAAGCCTGCTCAACCTGTTGCGGGCGCCGGTAAAGGATGGCGGCGTCTACCTCGACGTCGTCGGCAATGCCGGCGGCTACGTCGGCTTGCTGATGAGCTATCCGCTGACCGCGCTGCTCGGTTATTGGGGCGGTCTGCTGCTCGTAGTCGCCGTGCTGGCGGCCTCGCTGGTACTGACGTTCAACGTCTCGTTGCATGAAATGGCGGCCCGAGTCGTCGGCTTGCGGCATCGCGCCTGGCCCTGGCCCTTCGGTCATCGCGGTTCGATGCTGCCGGTCGAAGAGCTGGTGACGGTCGATGACGATGCGCCTGCGTTCGCCGGCAAGAGCATTGCGGACGGCAAGCCCGAACCGGCCGGGACCACGCTGATGTCTTCGGACGAAGATCACGAAGACGCCCCGGTGGTGGTCAAAAAGAAAGCCCGCAAAATTTCGATTCCGGTCGATCTGCTGGAACACAAAAACTCCAAGCCCACGGCCGGCGACATCCACGGCCGGATGATGGTCATCAAAAAAACGCTCGAGAATTTCGGCATCCTGGTCGAGATGGGCGAGGTCAGCGTCGGTCCGACGGTCACCCAATTCACCTTGAAACCGTCCGAGGGCGTTAAGTTGTCGCGCATCACTTCGCTTTCGAACGATCTGGCGCTGGCTCTGGCCGCCCACCCGATCCGCATCGAAGCGCCGATCCCGGGCAAGTCGCTGGTCGGCATCGAAGTGCCGAACCAGTCGGTCGCCATCGTCGGCTTGCGCGAGATCCTCGAATCCAAGGAGTTCGCTCAACGCAAGACCGGCCTGACCGTCTGCCTGGGCAAGGACGTCGCCGGGAAGCCCTGGACCGCCGACCTCGGCAAAATGCCGCACCTCTTGGTCGCCGGCGCCACCGGTTCGGGCAAGACCGTCTGTCTCAACACCATCATCCTGTCACTGCTCTACCAGAACGGCCCCGACGAACTCAAGCTGATCCTGGTCGACCCCAAGCGCGTCGAACTGCCGGTCTACAACGGCATCCCCCACCTGCTGACGCAGTCGATCACCGAGGTACCCAAGACGATCAACGCCCTCAAGTGGTCGATCGGCGAAATGGACCGGCGCTTCGACCTGCTCTCCAAATCCGGCAAGCGCGACATCACTTCCTACAACGAATCAGCCGACGAAAAAATGCCGTACTTGGTGCTCATCATCGACGAACTCGCCGACTTGATGGTCGCCTCGGCCTCGGAGGTCGAAGCCTCGATCATCCGCCTGGCCCAGATGGCCCGGGCCGTCGGCATCCACCTGGTCGTGGCCACGCAACGGCCTTCGGTCGACGTCATCACCGGCCTGATCAAGGCGAACATCACCTCGCGCATCGCCTTCTCGGTGGCTTCGGCGACCGACTCGCGAACCATCCTCGACACCTCCGGCGCCGAGAAGCTGATCGGCCGCGGCGACATGCTCTTCCTGTCTTCCGAGCTCTCCAAACCGAAGCGCATCCAGGGCTGCTACGTCGGCGACGGCGACATCCGCCGGGTCGTCGACCACGTCGTCAGTCAGCTCGACGAGCCGGTGGAGTACGTCGACGGCATCACCGAAAAGCGCGGCCTGGGCAGCACCGAGTCCGGATTCGATGACGCCAACGACGAACTGCTCGAAGAAGCCCGCGAAACGGTCGTTCGCGCCGGCAAAGCCTCGGCGTCATTCCTGCAGCGGCGGCTGAAAGTCGGCTATGCCCGGGCCGCGCGACTCTTGGACCTGCTCGAGGAACGCGGTATCATTGGACCTGGGGACGGGGCCAAGCCGCGCCAGATCCTGGTCTCCCCCATCCACGACGTGGACGGCGCCCACTTTTCAAGCAATGATGACTCCGAGGAGTAATCTCTATGGCCGCAACGACCGTCACGATGAACGAAACCGTAGGCGCCCTGCTGCGCGACGCCCGCGACCGAAAAGGCAAGAGCCTGGCCGAGGCCGCCTCGGTCACCAAGATCCCGGAGCGCTTTCTGGCGCTGCTCGAGAGCGATTCCCTGGGCGATCTGCCGGACGACATCTACGCCAAGATTTTTTTGAAGACTTACTGTAAGTTCCTCGGCCTCGACACGCCCTCGGTGCTGGGTCTGTACCGCGAGCAGCGCGCCTTCGACTCCTCGTTCCGCAGGCAGGAGCCCCGCCGCCACCCGACCCCCTCGCTCGCGGCTTCGCACATGATCGTCACCCCCAAGCTCATCCGCAGCATCCTTCTGGGCGTTGCCGTGCTGGGTCTGGCCGCCTACGTCGGCGTCGAGCTCATGAAGATCGTGACGCCGCCGAACATCACCATCAGCACGCCGGCCGACGGCACCGTCACCGGCGAACGCGCCGTCGCTATCGAGGGCGCCACCGAACCGGAGGTGACGCTGCGCATCAACGGCAAGGGAGTCGCGGTCGGCAACGACGGCAACTTTCACGACACCCTCATCCTCCAAGAGGGCCTCAACACCATCCGCATCGTCGGCGCCAAAAAACACAGCCGCGAGATGGTGGTCACCAGGCGAATCATCGTCCAGCCCCGACCGAGATAAATGATCTCCCGGAGGTCGTTTAGGGCTGATGTTATCCACTTGCGCCTTTTCCGCTCGCACATTATCGTGCCAGCGCTTCATTCATTTAGCATCGTCACACGCACTATGGCGACAAAGACTGCGGCGAGGGAGGCCGAGGCAACTGCCGGGCCCAAAAACGAGCGATTGCGAGCTGTGGGAGCCGCGATCGCACAGATCAAGGAACGTTTCGGCGAGGGTTCAATCATGAAGCTCGGCGATGCCAAGCATTCCGACGTCGACGTCGTGCCGACCGGCTGCCTGTCGTTGGACCTCGCCCTCGGCATCGGCGGACTGCCCCGCGGCCGGGTGATCGAGATCTACGGGCCGGAGGCTTCGGGCAAGACGACCCTGGCTCAACACGTGGTGGCCGAGGTGCAGAAGATGGGCGGAACCGCCGCCTTCGTCGACGCCGAACACGCGCTGGACCCAGAATACGCCGCCAAAATCGGCGTCAACGTGAAAGAACTGCTGATCTCCCAGCCCGACACCGGCGAACAAGCCCTGGAGATCGTCGAAACGCTGGTCCGTTCCGGCGCCGTCGACGTGGTCGTGGTCGACTCGGTGGCCGCCCTGGTGCCGAAAGCCGAGATCGAAGGCGACATGGGCGACCAGCACATGGGCCTGCAAGCCCGGTTGATGTCGCAGGCGCTGCGCAAGCTCACCGGCATCGTCTCGAAAACCAACACGGTAGTCATCTTCATCAACCAGATCCGCATGAAGATCGGCATCGTCTTCGGCAACCCCGAAACGACCACCGGCGGCACGGCCCTGAAGTTCTACTCATCGGTGCGCATCGAAGTCCGCCGCTCGGCCCAGATCAAAAAGGATGAAAAGGTGATCGGCAACCAGACCAACGTGAAAATCGTGAAGAACAAGGTGGCGGCGCCGTTCCGCACCTGCACCTTCGACATCATGTACAACGAAGGCATCTCGCTGTCTGGCGATCTGCTCGACCTGGGCGTGGCCCAGGGCGTCGTGGCCAAGAACGGCAACAGCTACGCCTACGGCGACGTGAAGTTCGGCGTCGGACGCGAGGCGGCCAAGGCGTTCTTGAAGGCCGATCCCAAGCTCATGAAGACCCTCCGTGCGGCGATCTGGGACAAGGCCCATGCGGCCGCCCCGGTCGCGGTCGAGGAGCCGGTCGCGGCCTAAAAAATCAGGAGGCGGCCCTTTAGGGTCGCCTACAAATCAACGGATTGATTGTAGGACGGCCTAAAGGCCGTCCTCCTGATTTCTTACGCGCGTTCGACGTACTCTCCGGTCTCGGTATTGATGATGATCGCGTCGCCTTCCTTGACGAAGAGCGGGACGGCGACTTTCAGGCCGGTTTCAGTGGTCGCCTCCTTGGTGACGCGGCCGGAGGCGGTGTCGCCTTTGACGCCCGGGGCGGCCTCGGTGATCTTGAAAGTCAATTTTTTGGGCAGATCGATAGAGAGCGGAGCGCCCTCATAGAGCAGAACGGTGGCCTCCTGGCCTTCCTTGAGGTAGTTCCCCTTCTCGGCGACCAAGGCGGCGGGGACGCCGACCTGTTCGAACGAAGAATTGTCCATGAAGTAGAAGTTGTCGGCATCCTTATAGAGGTACTGCATCGGTGAGCGCTGGAGCTCGACCACGTCGATGGCCTCGCCGGACTTGTACGTATGCTCGAAAACCTTGCCCGTTTGGACGTTCTTGAGGCGGGTGCGGACGAAGGCGCTGCCCTTGCCCGGATTGACGTGCTGAAAATCAACCACGAAGTGCGGCGCATCCTTGAACATTATGACCAGGTCCTTTTTGATTGAAGAGGTATCCATCATAGCTTTTTCGCCTAAAATAGGTCTCCGGCCGGAAAAAATAAAACGTCCCCGATATCCTGGGAGTTCGTCAGCAACATTACCAGACGGTCAATGCCCAAGGCAATACCGGCGCTCGGCGGCATCATGCCGACCGCTTCGATGAACTGTTCGTCGATGCCATGGTCGTGGCGGCCCAGGCGGCGGCGCAGGGCCTGTTCTTCCTCCAGGCGGCGGCGCTGTTCAACGGCGTCGTTAAGCTCGGAGAAGGCGTTGCACAGCTCCATGCCGCCCGCATAGGCCTCGAAACGCTCGGCGTAGCGGACATCGCCCGGCTTCATGCGCGCCAGGGCGGCCATCGAACGGGGATAATCATGCAGGATGAGCGGTTGAGAGCCGAACTTCGGCTCGACGTCGCGCAGGAAAATCTTGAAAAAGACGTCGTCGAAGGAATCATCGGCGCTCACCGTTTGGCCGGCTCGAACGGCCTCGGCTCTGAACCATTCGGGGTCATCTATGGCTCGATCCATATCGACGCCGGCATGCGTTTTCATGGCTTCGGCCACGGTCAGGCGGCGCCACGGGGCGGCCAGTTCGATCTCGCTGCCGCCGAACTTCACCTTGGTGCTTCCAAGCGTTTTTTGAGCGACTTCGACGACCATCTCTTCGGTATCGGTCATGATGGCGCGGTAATCCGCGTTCGCCCGGTACCACTCGATCATGGTGAACTCGGGATTATGGCTCCCTTGCCAAGGTTCGCCGTTGCGGAAGACCTTGGTGAGGCAGAAAATGCGCTCCAAACCGCCGGCCAGGAGCTTCTTCATGGCGTATTCTGGCGAAGTGATCAGGGCGGACGGATGCTTGCGGCCGTCGAGACCTGCGACCTCGGTCCGGAACGGATCAAGATGCGGTTCCATGCCCGGCCGGGCGACGACGATCGGCGTTTCGACGTCGAGAAAACCTCGGGACATGAAGAACGACCGCACGGCGTCGGTGATTCGGGTGCGCAGGACCATCCTTTGGCGCAGACCCTCATCGGTACGGAGTTTTTTCCAATTCGGCGTAGTCATGCAAACGCGAAGGGCGGGCTTAAGCCCGCCCTCCAATCTTTACTCGGCCCTACTTGGCGACGAACGGCAGGAGGGCCATCATCCTGGCGCGCTTGATGGCATCGGAGAGCTTGCGCTGATGCCGGGCACAGACGCCGCTCTTGCGGCGCGGCACGATCTTGGCGTATGAGGAGGTGTAGCGGCGCAATCCCTGCGCGTCCTTGTAGTCGATCGCTTGGACGTTGTGAACGCAGAAGATGCAGCGCTTGACATCAGTGAGTTGTGATTTCTGATTTTGCATAGTTTAAAACGGAATGTCTTCAACCTTGATCTCGTCGGTCGTCGAAGATTCGGCTTGCGCCTCGACTTTCTTGGGCGCGGCGCCGGGGGCTGAACCCTGGGCGCGATCGAGCATGATCATGTTTTCGCAGACGATCTCGGTACGGCTGCGCTTGGTGCCGTCCTGGGCTTCCCATTCGCGCGTCTGGAGGCGGCCTTCGACATAAACCTTGCGGCCCTTGCCGAGGTACTGGCCGCAGATGTCGGCCAATTTGCCCCAAGCGACGACGTTGTGAAACTCGGCCTTCTCCTGCTTCTGGCCCGAAGCGTCGGTCCAGGCGTGGTTGGTGGCGACGCCGAAGTTGGCGACGTTCTGGCCGCCCGGGGTGGTGCGAACTTCGGGGTCCCGGGTGACGTTTCCGATGATCATGGCGCGGTTGAGATTCATAAGATGTTTTTAGTGTCAATCAAGCGGAGATTCGACGACCGTCGTGGGTCGGCGCCGAGGCCTCCGCTCCATCGTCACTTTACTTCTTCGGCCAGAATCTCGTCCAGCTTCTTATCGAGCTCGGCCATGATGACCTTGTCTTCGACCTTGGGCGCGGACGGCTTGGCCTGTACGGCCGGGGCGGACATGCGGGGAGCCGCGGTTTCCTCGTCGCGATCGACGCGGATCTCATCGTAGTTGATGAGGCGCGGCATCTTGGTGATCTTGGGATCGCGGACGACGATCAGGTGGCGCAGGATGTCAGTCGAGAGGCGGAGCATCTCGTTGAGCTTGGCGACCACCGGGGTCTCGGCGTCGAAATTGACGAGCACGTAGTGGCCGTAGCGGACATGCTGGATCGGATAGGCGAGCTTCTGCTTGCCGAGCATGTGCTTTTCGACGACTTTGGCGCCGGCCGAGGTCGCGATAGCGGCGACTTTCTCGGTCAGCTTGGAGACTTCATCATCGGTGTGCTTGGCCGGAATGATGAAGAGCAATTCGTACTGCTTTTCCATAGATTGGCCCCCTCGCGTTTTTCACGCGGCCCTGTACCAGTCGGCCTCTGGCCTCCGGTGCAGGGCGTGGAAGGTAGGCTTATTTCGCTTTAACCAGCGATCGCAGGGACTTTATCACGGGGTTTCGGGATTGGCAAGATCCCGATAATATAGTATGGTAGGTACTTATTGTATATGTATTTCTTCATCCTCGGCAGCCATCCGGCGCTGTCGGCAGCCGAAATCCTAGCCTACCTGGGCGACCGGGCCGTGGTCGTCGATGCCTCGCGAGACGGCCTGCTCTTGGATATCGCCGAGTTTGATCCGGCGGCGGCCATGCGGCGACTCGGCGGAACGATCAAAATCGCCGAAGTTTTAGCTGAAGAGAAGCTCGATCCGCCGGCCATCATCAAACGCATCGCCGATCTGTTGACCGAGAAATCGACCGACGAACGCATCACCTTCGGCATCAGCGTCTACGGCGCCTCGCGCGAAGCGGCCCAGAACCTAATCAAGCTCGGCATGGGCGTAAAGAATCGCCTCAAGGAAGCCGGACATTCGGCCCGCTGGGTGCGGCCTCAAGAGGGCGCCGCTTTGTCCTCGGTTTCTGTCGTCAAAAATAAGATCCTTGAGGAAGGCGCTGAAATCCTCATCTTCGTGAAAAAGGATCGCGCCTACTTGGCAAGCACGGTCGCCGTCCAGCCATTCGAAGAATTTTCCGAGATCGACTACGGCCGCCCGGCCCGCGACATGGACCAGGGCATGCTGCCGCCGAAGCTCGCCAGATTGATGGTCAACCTGGGCTCCGCTCCGCTCGACGGCCAGATCTTCGACCCGTTCTGCGGTTCGGGTACCGTGCTGACCGAGGCCCTGCGGATGGGCTACGCCAAAGTCGCCGGCGGCGATAAAAATCCAGTCGCCATTACGGGCACCGAACGGAATATCGCTTGGTTGCGAGAAAAAGGACTGATTCCGAAGGACGGCCATGCACCGACGGTGTTCGTTGCCGATGCCCGCAAGGTCGGCCAATTCATCACCGACGCCAGCCTCGATGCCATCGTGACCGAACCATTCTTGGGGCCGACGCTCAAAGGACGGGAAACGCGCGGCGTCATCCAAAAGTTGATCCACGAACTCTCTACCTTATATTACGAATCGATGAGCGCCTGGCAGCGACTGCTCAAACCGGGAGCGACGATCATCGTCGCCCTGCCTCATTACGTCATGAAGGAAGAGCGCCACGGCTTCTCGATCAAGGAGTTTGCCAAGCTCGGCTACGAATCCATGCCGCTTCTGTCACCATCGCTCCTGGCCAAACTAGGCGAGAACGCCACCAAAAACCAGGGTCTGCTCTACGGCCGCACCGGCCAGCATGTCTGGCGCGAGATAGTGAAACTGCGGCGGAAATAAATCAGGCCCCGACGCGAAAGTGGCAGACGTCGCCCTCGCGCATGACGTAGTCCTTGCCTTCGATGCGGAGCTTCCCCTTCTCGCGGGCGCCAGCCTCACCGAGCTCGACGAAATCCTTCCAGTCGATGACCTCGGCCCTGATGAAAGTCTTTTCAAAATCGCTGTGAATGACGCCGGCGGCCTCGGGCGCCTTGGCGCCTTTGCGGACGGTCCAGGCTCGAGATTCCTTAGGTCCGGAAGTCAAAAATGTCATCAAACCAAGCAGATCGTAACTCGCCTTGATCAGCTGGTCGAGGCCGGTCAATGAAAGGCCGAGGGCCTCGAGATAATCCTTGACCTCTGCGGACGGCAATGAGGCCAATTCCTCTTCCAGACGGATGCATAGCGGAATTTGGCGGTCTTTGGGCAGGTCGGCGAGCGCGAAGCCGGACTTGAGTTGGTCTTCATCGACGTTGACCACGTACAGGAGCGGCTTCATGGTCAGAAGCTGCGCCGCGGCGATGGCAACGCGCTCATCATCGGTCAGTTCGACGTCACGGGCCTGCTTGCCCGCCGCCAATGCGGCGTTCACTTTCTCAAGCCCTACAAGAAGAATTTTGGCATCGCGATCGACGCCGGCCCGAGCCTGCTTGCGCAGCGTTTCCAGGCGCTTCTCGACCGCGGCCAGGTCGGCGTAGGCCAACTCTAGGTTGATCGTTTCGATGTCGGCCAAGGGATCGATCTTGCCCGAGACATGGACGATGTCCTTGTTCTCGAAGGCGCGAACCACCTCGACGATGGCATCGACCTCGCGGATGTGCGACAGAAACTTGTTGCCGAGCCCCTCGCCCTTGTGGGCGCCGGCAACCAAACCGGCGATATCGACGAACTCAATCGCCGCCGGAATGACCTTCTCGGAATTCGAAACCTTGGCCAAGGCGTCGAGCCTGGCATCGGGCACGGCCACCACGCCGACGTTCGGCTCGATGGTGCAGAAGGGATAATTGGCGCAATCGACCTGCTTCTTGGTGATCGCCTTGAATAAGGTCGATTTGCCGACGTTGGGTAGGCCGACGATGCCGACTTTGAGGGACATAGACTCTGATATCAAGCAAACCGCCCCACTTTTAAGTGAGGCGCTTTGCTTGGTGGACCGTATCGGATTTGAACCGATTGCCTTCGCAATGCCATTGCGACGCTCTACCAAGTGAGCTAACGGCCCTCGCTCAACAGCTTTATCAGCTGCAGTAATTCATTAAACACCTCCGCCGAAAAATAATCAAGGCAGCAGACACCCTTATAATTTGGACGAAGTGTCGGTTTGCCGACCGTCCGAGGATCGATTCTTGCCGGATAACATCGACTTAAAGGAATACTCGTAACTTTAGACCAAAAACGTGTAAGTTTCGACGTGTTTTGATCAGCTCTGCACATTACTGTGAGTCTGAACTTCTTCTCATCGAGAATATAGCATCTGCGAAACAGGTCTAAAAAGAGCCGAATGAATGCGGGATCAGAGTTACCAATGAAGACTCTGGCCTTACGAATGTTTTTTCCACCCTCACCAAAGTAAAGCATCGCCAAAGCGATCTTACCGACGTCTACATCTTCTAACTTAGGCGCCAGATGAGCGTTCCGTTCCCGCAGGTTGACCAGATACTTCCCCCGCGCCAGCCGCTTCGACGCCTGCGATGCCTTCCGCGCTCCCTTGAGATGATGCAGTTCGCGTAGGCGAATCCGCAGTTTGGCCTCATGATCGAGGACTAACTTTCGGCACCAGTAAGCCATGGTCGCTTTAGGGATCCGGACGCCTAGCGCACAATATTAATCTGGTCGTAGGAATCTCCCTGTAAACGCAGTCGTATCGCCCGCTGACGCAGTTCGACAGGATACATATTGGGATGCATGACATCATAAAGACGCTTCAACCAAACATTTCTTTCTTCCAAAAAAAATCCGGCGAGTTTACCGAAAACGGAATTCGGCGTATTCTGGACGGGTATGAAGCCACGAACCATTGTTTGCATCGATGACGACCCTTTTTACAAAGGTCTCTATAAAGACATCCTGGAGCCGGCTGGCTACCGCGTGATTTCGGCCATGGATGCCGCCGAGGGTCACAAGGCGGTCATTAACGAGAAGCCCGACCTGATCACGCTCGACGTCATGATGCCCGAAAAAGCGGGCTTCAACGACGGATTCGGACTGCTCAAATTGCTGCGCGAGGACGCGGCTACCAAGACGACTCCGATCATCATGATTTCGGCCTTAAATGATGAAACCGACGTCAAGCAGGCGACGAAGGACGGCGCCACCGACTACCTCCCCAAGCAGGATATGACGCCAAAGAGGCTCTTGACCAAGATCGCCAAGATGCTCAAATAAATAGCCGGGAGGACGGCCTTCAGGCCGTCCTCCCTTACGACGATCGAGTGGTAGGGCCGCCTGAAGGCGGCCCTCCTGATTTCTTTATCGCTTGACCGACGGTTCCTTCGGATTCTTGACCTGCTCTTCGACCGGCGGCGGAAGCTCGCCGGCCTTTTCGGCGGGAGCGCCGGCCTTCTTGGCCTTCAGGTCGTCGAGTTTCGCCTTGACCATGTCGGCCTCCGGATTGAGTTCGGCAACCCTGGCGATCTGCTCGATCGCCTTGTCGAGGTCGCCCTTCTCTTCGTACATCGCGGCCAAATACCATCGCGCGTTGGAGTATGTCGGGGAGACCTTGACGACCGACTCCAGGAGGCGCATGGCGGGATCCTTGCGGCCATCGCGGTAGTAGAGCAAGGAGAGCTGCAGGCCGACGCCGACGTCGTTCGGGCTCAATGTGAGGGTGGCCTCCATGCGGCGGATGGCATCCTTGAGCTTGCCCTGGCGGTCGAGCACCAAGGCCATGTTGTAGTGAGCCGGACCGTAGTCGCCCTTGAGTTCGATCGCTCTGGCGAGCGCGTCGGCGGCCTTGGCCAGGAGTTCGGCCGATTTCTCTTCGGCGGCCTTCTTCACCTTTTCATCCTTGGACTCCTTGTCCTGGGCGACCACGTCGCTCTGAAAGACGAACACCTTGGCGAGTTCGGTCTGGATCGACGGGTTGGACGGTTCGAGTTCGGCGGCCTTCTCGAAGGCGGCTACCGCCCAGCCATCGGCCTGATCGGCGGCGCCGAGCAAGCTCTGGTAGATCGAACCGAGTACCAGCCAGTCGGCGACGTTGCCGGGGTTGACGTCGGCGGCGCGCTTAGCCGCGGACACGGCTCCGCTCGTAAGAGCGGCGACCTTGCGCTTCTTTTCGAGCTGGGCGGCATCAGTCAGAACCTGCTTCTCTTTCTTCATCAAGGCCGCATCCTTTTTGGCCGCCTCGTTCTTGACATCCTCATCTTTGATCACGACCGGCGCGACTGACTCCTCCTGGGCCAGCAACAAGTAGGCCTGGGCGAGGTTGCGCAGCGTCACGTCGTTCGAGGGGTTGAGCGCGGCCGATTTTTCAAGCTTGGCGACGACATCCACGATCTTGCCGCCTTGATCGGCGCGGAGCGCCTTAGCGAACTTGATCTCGCCGAGGTAGCGCTGGGCCTGGACGAAGCCGCCGGCAAATCCGAGCACCAGGCCGAGGATGAGCATGAACGACACGATCATCGAGGCTCGGGGTGATTCATCCAGATTGATCTCGAGGAAATCACGACGCAGCACGGCGACGAGCATGGCCATCGACAGCCACGACATGACTTCGAGCGTCATGTTCGAGCTATAGAGGAACTTGGATACTAGGAGGAGCGCCCAGGCGGCGAAGACGGCGATGAGCACATGCCAGATGTCTTCGTTGTCGTTCTTGAGCAGGCGGCGGGCGGCGGCAACCAGGACGAAGAGCGAAACCAGGACCCAGGCGAGGGCGCCGACCATGCCGGTGGTAGCTACGACGGTCCAGAAGCGGGAGGCCGAACGGTCGAAGCGGACGTTCCAGAACTGCGTCGCGTTGACATCAGCTGAATGCCACTTGGAGTAGTCGAAGATGAACGTGCCCGGACCGGAGCCGAAGAGCGGGCGGTCTTGCAAAGTCTTGGTGGCGATGGTCGCGCTCGACTGCATCGAGGGCATGACCTCCGCCGGATATCCGACCGTCAGCGGGAAGCGGAAGAACACCAGAAGCAGCGAGACCAGCAGGGCAACGACCGGCAACAATACCGCGCTGATGCCCTTCATCTTGCCGGCATGAAAGAAGGCGAAAGCCAGGAGCAGGCCAGAAGACAGGATCAACGCGAGATGGATTGGCGTGAAGTCGATGAGCGCGATCAGGAAGAGCGAAACGGCCGCGGTCAGGCCGAGAAAAATCTTCATCGGCAGCGCCTTCTTGTGCTCGGACGTGGTCTGGGCATGGCCGATGAGCAGCAGACCGCCGCAAAGGGTCACGATGAAAGCCAGGTACATGCCGAGCGCGCCGACGGTGCCTACGGTATTGAAGGATGACGACTTGGCGAAATCGAACGGCAACAGGAAAAGACCGAGAGCCTGGAGCAGGGCATGCAAGGCGACGACCACGCCGCCGACGACCACGGACAGAAGGAGTCGGCGCAACATGCCCAGGTCCTTGATGGCCGAAGAGGCGACGAAATAAAGACCGGCCATGGCCAAAACTGTGACGAAGCCGGCTTTTTCTTGCCCGTAATCGCCGACAAAGCTCATGTAACGGCTCATGGAGAGCCAGGAAGAGGTTCCGTAAGCGATCAGGAACACGAGCACCATGGTGTTGACCGGCGTGCGGCGATATTCGAATTTGCGTTCAGCCAACGACTTGCCGAGCCAAGCGAGAACGGCCAAGGCGACGAGTTTTAACAGCAAGAGCTGCTTGTTGATTTCGAGCGCTTCGACCGTCCACGGTAAAACGAAAAGCGGGAGCAGCGCCGCCAGCGCGTAGAGCGACCAACGAATGACCCAGTCGCACAACCTGGCAAGACGAGGCGAAGGTTTTGCCGCGCCGAACTGCGCGGACGTCGAGGTGGCATGAAGCGAATACTCCGACATAAAAATGACCGATAGGAAGTGCTTATGACACTCCTTTTATATTGAAGGTTATCGTCTAGGAGTATAACACGGGCTGACTGGCACCAGTTATACACATGCGCGAAGGCCGCTATATATAAGGAAGCGGGCTTTATGGCCCGCTCTCCTCCTGGCTCGGTGGTTGTTCGGTCTGTGTCTCTGGCGTGGGCTGTTCAGTGGGTGGCTCTGTGGTTAGTTCTTCGCCGGGCGGCAATATTTCTACTGGGACCGACTCGGACGCTTCAGACGAGGCGGCTGGCAATTCGGGAGCGGGTTCAGGCGTAGGTTCTGGCGCCGGTTCCGGAGTCGGACGATTGTCGACAAGGCCGAGCAACCAATACTCGAACTGCAGATCGGTGGTGGCGACTTTCGTCAGGCTGATTTCGAATCTGCCATTTTCGCGGCGCGAGATCCACCAACTGCCCTCGACCGGTCCGTAGAAGGTCACGAAGATGCGGGTGTTCTGCCGGATTGCCGCGTTTTCGATCACGACCGACGAATTGCCTACATGGATGACGCCTTGGCCGATGGTCTGGGTGGCGGCGTCGGCTTCGACTTCGAGGCTCTTGGCCCGGACTTTTTCCGCATGAATCTCTTTGACCGTCATGAGACCGTTTTCGTCGATTGACCAGTCGCCACCGAGGCTGGCAATGCTTTTCACCTGTAGAATCGAGCGGCCATGGAGATCGAGGTCCGAGTGATCGTCGACGGTCGGACTGATATCGCCGGCGATGCTCGGCGCGACTTCGTGCCAGCCGAGATTCATGAATACTTTGATCTTGCCGGATTCATCGCCGGTGTAGGGTTCGAGAGCGTAGCCGACGATCCTTCCGGATGTCGATGCTTTCATGCCGACGCCAGGGGTCGACGAACTCGTAATCGGGTCGCCGATGGCGATAGGACCGTTCTCGATACTGACTTTGATCGGGACGCGGCCGGAGATGGCCACTGGTTGCGGATGAACCGTATCCGAAGCGCCGGTCGCCTCATCAATGCCCGAGAGGAGCAGACCGGGACTGGTGGAGATGACGCCGAGCATCGTGGCGTAGGCGGCTTCTGTCTTCATGACCTTGTTGGCGCCGGCGGAAGCATCAAGCATGACGATGTCGCCTGGTTCGATCTGATCGGCGGGATCGGTGCTATAGTTTTCGGCCAAGTCCGTGGATGTCGCATTGTACGATTGGGCGAACCAGGAGAGCTGCGAGGTGCCGTTGGCGATACACATGTGGCCGACCTGGGTGCCGGCGAGATTTTGGAGACGGATGCCCTCTGAACCACCGCTCTCGCAAGCGCCATTGGTCGCTCCGTTTTGAGGAATGCGCCAGATAAAAGTGTTATCAGCAGCGGACGCATATGTTGCGATACCGCTATTGGCGCTAAGGGTCATGTTTCCAGTGGAGCCGACTTGAAATTGCGCGGAAGTGCCGACGTTGAACATGCTGGTCGTCGTGGTGCTGCCGATCGATACGTTTGCGCTCGACAGCCGCATCCTTTCGGTGCCAGCCGTCGAAAAGGCAAAGATATCATTGGACACGAAATATATGCCGTCGTCGGTGCCGCCGGTGCCGGTAAACGAATACCCCGGGGAGCCGACTGAACCGCCGTCAACGTAAGCGCGTGCTGCTTGAGTCGTGCCGGTGGTAATCATGTTGCCGCCGGTATTGACCGTGAATTGATTGGAGGCGCCGACTGACAGGAGTTGCGACGGCGACGCGCTGCCGATGCCGAAGTTAGAACCTGACAGCCGCATCCTTTCGGTGCCAGCCGTGGCCCAGCCGATGATGTCATTGGAGACGAAGAACATGCCGTCGTCATTGCCGGTACTGGAGAAAGTATAGCCAGAGCCGGCACCGCTGGCGCTGGCAAAAAAGTCAGTGCCTTGAACCGTACTCGTGGTCGTGACCGTGCCGGCACTGGTCACTTGGAAGGCGTTGGCCGTTCCGACGTTGAACATGCTGGTCGTACTGGTGCTGCCGATCGATACGTTTGCGCTCGACAGCCGCATCCTTTCGGTGCCAGCCGTGGCCCAGCCGATGATGTTATCGG
>JACQSM010000025.1 GCA_016205965.1 Candidatus Uhrbacteria bacterium | reverse complement strand
GTCGCAGACCGGGCAGCGGTCCGGCATCTGAAAGGGTTGTTCGCGTTTCTGGCCCGGCGCCTCAATCCGTTCCACAATGGCGGGGATGACGTCGCCGGCCCGTTCGACTTTCACCGTATCGCCGACGCGAATGTCTTTACGGGCCACTTCGTCGGCGTTATGAAGCGTCGCGCGGCTGATCGTCACGCCGCCGACTTCGACCGGTTTCAGGAGTGCAATGGGCGTGAGCGTGCCGGTCCGGCCGACCGACACGGCAATATCCTGGACGACGGTGATTTCCTTGCGCGGCGTGAATTTGTAGGCGATCGCCCAACGGGGGCTGCGGGATTTTTCGCCGAGCCGCTCCTGCCAATCCCGGCGGTTCACCTTGACGACAAGGCCGTCGATCTCGTACGGCAGCTCGTCGCGGATGGCTTCGGTCTCACGGTGAACGGCGATGACGTCTTCGATCGTCGCGCACTGTTTCCGGTGAGTGGGCGCCGGCAGGCCCCAGCGGACGAGGGCCTCTAACTCGTCCCAGTGCGTCGGGGGCAATTGACCGGACTGGCCCATGATTTCGTAACAGGTGACGACCAGCGGCCGCTCGGCGGTGATTTTCGAGTCCAGTTGGCGAAGCGAGCCGGCCGCGGCGTTGCGCGGGTTGGCAAAGGCTTCTTCGCCGCGCTCTGTGATGCGGCGGTTGAGAGCCTGAAAATCGTCCAGCTGCATGTACACCTCGCCGCGTACGACAAGCCGGCCGGGCGGATGGGCGTCTGATTGCAGTTGCAAGGGAAGCGAGCGAAGCGTCCGGAGATTGATCGTCACGTCTTCGCCGGTGGCGCCGTCGCCGCGTGTCGCGCCGCGGACGAACGTGCCGCGCTCGTAGACCAATTCCACCGACAACCCGTCGAACTTGGGCTCAACGGTGTAGTCCACGCGGGGTTCGCCGAGCTCTTTTTGCATCCGTTTGTCGAAGGCCAGCACGTCTTCGCGGTCGAGGATGGAGTCCAGGCTCAACATCGGCCGCTCGTGCGGCACCTTCTTCAGCTCGTCGAGGGGCGGCGCGCCGACGCGCTGGGTCGGGGAGTCCGGCGTGATGAGGTCGGGGTGGGCGGACTCCAGATCGCTTAGCTCTCGAAAGAGGCGGTCGTACTCGGTGTCCGAGATTTCCGGCCGGTCTTTGACGTAATAGAGGTAGTCGTGCCGACGGATTGCAGTTCGAAGAGCGTCGATCCGTGTCTGGGCGTCGCGTCTGTTCATGATGAATCCGATGGTAACCGGTGAGCGCGGCAAACCGTAGCACAGCGCCGGAAAGGGGTCAAACAGGCAGCAACCCCTATCCTGGCATTTTATTTGGTGTTTTCTTTGACTTTCAGGCCATCGGGCTCTATCCTTGCGGCATTCCGTTAGTATAGAGAGGAAGGGACGGGTGACCTATGACATATGAGACGACGATCATGCGGCTGGCGGCGATCGGCTTCAGCGGGGTGCTGCTGACCGGTTGCGTGATGGCCGAAAAATACGAAGCTGAAAAGTCCAGGAGCCTGAATTTCCAGCGGCTGCTGGCGCAGGAGGAAAAGCGGACCGGCGATTTGGACGCCGAGTTGAAGCATGTCAAACTTCAGGCGAGCGAGTTGGAAGCGCGCAACCGCGAGATGACGGCGCAGATCCAGGCGGTCCGCGAGCAACTGGCCAGCATTCAAGAAGAGGCTGCGGCGGCCCGCGAGACCGAGGGGATGCGGGCGCAAATGAAGGGCGGGTCCAAATCGAAGAAGGCCAAGCGGCAGGCCAAAACCGACCAGGCGGCAGTGGCGCCCGCTCCCGTAGCGGCGGACCCGATTCCGGCCCAGGCGGGGAGTTCGCCGGCGGTGCACGTCGTTCAGGCGGGCGAAACCGTTTACCGGATTGCGCGGCAGAACGGCGTCTCGGTCCAGCAGATCAGGCAATGGAACAATCTGAAGAACGACGTGATCGAAGTGGGCCAGCAGTTGGTGGTGGCTCCACCGCAGCCGTAACGTATGTGGACCCGTGATGCAACCGTCCGTCTATTCCCTCAGCTTTGATGAGTTCCGCGCCCTGGCTTCGCAGGGGAACCTGATTCCCTGTTCTAAATCGATTTTCTCGCCTCTCACTGCATTCGCCGAAGGTACTCTGCAGGTGGGCGAATGACGGCCTCGTCGAACTACTCCCTCAGCTTTGACGAATTCC
>JACQSM010000023.1 GCA_016205965.1 Candidatus Uhrbacteria bacterium | reverse complement strand
GAGTAATGATATTTTCTCTACTTTTTATATTCCAAAATATCCCCCGGCTGACACTCCAGCGCTTTGCAAATTGCTTCCAACGTTGAGAGACGAATTGCTTTTGCCTTTCCGTTTTTCAGCACGGAAATGTTAGCCGTCGTGATGCCAACTTTCTCGGCAAGCTCGGTGACGCTCATCTTCCGCTTCGCCAACATAACGTCGATGTTAATGATAATTGCCATAACATTAAACGATTAAGTCGTTCTCGCACTTTATATCCACGGCACTTTGTAAAAGTTCTTCAAAAACAGCAGCCGCGGTGGCGATTACGATAGAAATAAAAGTAGCCAAAATGCCGATCGCAATAAAGCCCGCCGGATCATCATCTACACTGTGAGACATCATTATGTATAGTATTGCCATCAGAATTAAGATGCTTTGTATGATTGCGCAATATTTTATATTCCTTAAAGCCCTCACGGAGCTAAGTGAGAATACTTTATTTTTCCCGATGTATCCGAGTAATGTAAACGCCTGATACAGCGCCACAAAAAATGGTATCGACGCCAAGTACCCATACCCGATGAACGGATCAGAGTAAATACTGAACAGGTCTAAGTTTACGGCTCTCCCCTCGGTCAAGGGAAACCGAATCATGACCATAAGCGCCACGATTCCGATAAGCACGATTACTACCCGCAGAAATATTGTTGAGCCTTTCTTCATAACTGGTTTTATAAACTTTTCTATTTGCATCTTAATTTAATGCTTATCGTTTGTCAATATGTATTTATCGTTATCTGCGAATAAAGACTCGGCTATCTTGCTGATTTGAAGTTCCGCCAACCATCACCGCCTAGTGCGCCCGGGGCGTTCGATAAAAAATCTCCGTTTGATAACGGAGCCTTGAAGCGCTTCATTCGCGTCGGTAGATGCCGTACGTTCGGCCGAACTGCGGGTGTCTGGCGGCGTATTCGGAAAAAACGGCAAATTCCTCGACCGATGGGCACTTCGCGCAGAGCCGGCCGATGATGAATTCCCGGCCGTTGTCTTCGTCCAGATAGGCATCCGACGCGGCCACGAGCGCCGCCTCACCGCAGGTGCGGCATGGTTCGCGCAAAACGTCATCGAGCGTTCCGACCGAGACGTTCTTGGCATGCCTCGTGTACGCCAGCATCCGGTCGACGATTCCGGACACATCGACCTCGCGACTCGTGTTGGTCATGCCGGCACCATCGGCATGCGGAACATCCACCCGCAAGTCGTGCGGCGTGAGCGCGTCAGGAACGATGACGAGGTCGACGTCCAGCAATGTCGCCTTCAGCCCATTTTTTTTCGCGCTCTCCGCACGGTATCGACGGACGTACATGGCGTAGCTCGCGGAAAAAAATCCGGCCGTCGATTCACCCTGCATGAGAAGCCGGTGCCAAGCCTTGAACCTCTCGTGCCGCTCGGCTTCCAGCTCGAGCATGGCGAGCTCATTCCGGACTTGCCCGATCCGCTCGTTGAGCGGCGAAAGGAGATTCTCGGCGGTTTTTTCCAGGCTCTTGAACTCTTCCGGCGTCATCGCGCGCTCCTTGGTAAGGGACGCCCGCAAATTAGCAGCAAAGTCAGCGGTGCGTCAATAGGAGAACCGTTCTTAAAACTTCCAAATTATGCTACAAAGTTTGGTGTATCTCCACCTCTATGAAAAACCAGTACTTCGGCGATTTCGGAGACTATCAAAAGTTCTCGCTGTTGAAGGCGCTGCGCGATTCGGGCGGATTCAACATCATGGTCCACTGGATGAAGACGAGAGATGACGGTGGCAATGACGGAAACCGCGTCGCGTATTTGCATGATCCGGAAACATGGGGCGCCTTTGACAACGACATCTACCGGTTTTTACAAAAACGTATCGCCTCGGGACAGAAAGATTTGTCCGTCTTTGAAAAAAGCGAGCATGCGGCCGGTTTGCTGTTTGCCGGCGATAACATCGAGAAGTTCGAGGACAGGCTTCGGACGTTCGGCGAAGTGCGCAAAGAGAAGACTGCCGATCTGATTTTCTTCGATCCCGACAACGGCATCGAAGTGAAATCGACCGGCACGAGCAATCTTCGCAAGTACGTCCTCTGGAACGATATCGAGTCGATCTATGATTCCGGCAAAAGCGTCCTTGTCTACCAGCATTTTCCGAGAAAGGATCGGGAAACCGTGATCCGAGAAAGGCTGCAAGAGTTCGACGACCGGGCATTACGCCGGGTCTTCGCCGTCCGGGTCAAGCATTCGGTCTACTTTTTGCTGGCGCAGAAAAAGCATGAGAAAAACATCGTCGCCGCCCTGGATCGCTATGGGACGGCGTGGAAACACCTGGTCAAGATTTACCAGCACGCGGCGGACTCCTCCGCTTGACACAACAACAATCCGGTACTGAACCGCACCGCTCTCCCGTCGGCACGCCGACGGGTTTTTATTGCCCCCGCCAAGCCTCCCGCATGATCATCTCGTCGGTCATCATTTCGACCGGAGCGCGGTCGTCGGTGAACATCGGTTTGGCCGGGTCGTGCGTCACCGCCCGGGCGCCGGACACCTGGGCGGCGATGTCTTCGTAGCCCGGCGGAATTCTCAAAGCCGCGGCCGAAGCGTCGATCGACGCAAAGCTGGCCAGCACCAGATGATTCCACGACGAGCCCACGGGCGTCGTCAGCACATGCGGGAAAACCGCCGCCAAGCCGTTGAGCATCGATTGCAGCAGCGGCGACTCTCCTCCATCGGCGTTGATGTTGAGGGCCAAAATGCCGCCCGGCTTCAAACGCCGCGCCGCGACTTCGAAAAATTCCTTGGTGACCATGTGCGGCGCGATGTACAGCTGGGTGCTGTAGGCGTCGATGATCACGACGTCGAACTCGCGGTCGGTCGTGGCCAGGTACACGCGGCCGTCGGCGATCACGGTTTCGGCGCCGATCTCATCGAGGGCGAAATATTTTCGAGCGACAGCGATGACCTGCGAGTCGATCTCGACGCCGACGACGCGCGGCTTCGGCGCGCCGGCCGGCAAGAAACTGACATAGCGCCGGGCGACCGTGCCGCCGGCCAAGCCGATGATGGCGACATCGTGCCCTGCCCCGTACGGTCGCAACAAAGGCAGCACGCCGTAGGCGTCGTAATAATAACCCGTCCTGGCGCCCGATGGATCATAGACCGATTGCACCCCCGAGCCTTCGTTGAATACCAAAAAACGGCGGCCGTCGCGTTCGGCGACGCTGATCAGCTGGTAGGGCGACTCGGTTTGATAGAGGGCCGATGCCGGCATGGACGGTTCGGCCAGAGCCGAAAGACCGATGAGCGGCACGAAGGCGGCCATGAGCGCCGTCTTGCGCCGCGGCATCAGATACAGTCCGACCACGAAAAAAGTCGCGGCCGCGATCTCCATGGTTCGGCGGGCGCCGAAGCTCGGCACCAGCACCAGGGTCGGCGCGACCGTGCCGACGACGCTGCCCAGCGTTGACACGGCGAAATATCCGCCGGAAGCGCGGCCGATGTCGACGGTCCGGGACCACTCCTTCAGTAAAATCGGACTGGCCATGGCCAGGAGGAACACCGGCACGGCGAAGACGACGAACGAAACCAGAAGCGATCCCAAAAAGAGCGCGGCCGAACCGACGGACCACGAGGCGAAGATGCCCAGCACAGGCATGGCGATCAGCCGATAGATCCAGAGTCCGACCAGCACCAGCATGCCGGCACTCATCAGTACCGCGCTCAAGGCGGCCATGCCGCCGTCGCGTTCGGCCACGCGGCCGCCGGCCCAATAGCCCAACGACATCGCCGCCAGGACGGTGACGATCAGGCTGGTCCAGACGAACAGCGAGGCGCCGAAAGTCGGCGCCAGGATGCGCGAGGCGGTGATCTCGATGGCCATGACGCCGGCGCCGACCAGGAAGGCGGCGGCGGCGAGCGCCCGGCGCGAAGGCGCGGTCCGCGTGCTAGCCGCGGACATACAACACACCGAGCACCAGCACGAACAACGCGTAGGCCATGGCCAGGCGGCGCAGCGCCGGCGCCGAAAGCGGCTTCTTGGCCGTGCCGTTGGCCTCGGCGATGATCGCCAAACAGGCGCCCATGATGACGCTGTCGCGGAAGATGACGTCGTTGGCGCCGATCGACAGGATGATGCCGAAGAGGAACAGGCCGGCAGCGGCGGCGGCCAAGCGGGTGAACCTGCCGAGGAGCAAGGCGGCGCCGAGGGCGATCTCGAACAGACCGTTCAAGAACATGAAGGTCGCCAGGCTGACCGGCAAGAGCGGCGTGAACCAGGACGGCACCCAGCCGTACCAGGCCTCGGGCCGGATCAGCTTTTCTATGCCGAAGCCGAGGAACAGGCTGCCGACGGCCAGGCGCAGGATGACCAACGTCTTAGAGTCGCGGAAGCGGAGCAGAGACATATTTTTTTCTGATGAATGGCAAAGTTATGATCGCGGCCGCGCAAAAAATCTGCGCCGGCGTCAATCCCCAGTATCTGGCGTCCCCTACCCGATAAAAATCGAGCAGGAACCTGACCGGAGCATACATCGCGATGAAGGCGGCCGGAAAAAAAACTCCGGGACGATATTTTCGCAACGCCAGGAAAGCGCCGAAGATGGCGAAGCCCAGCAGCGACAGCAGCAGGCCGTGGTCAAGGCGCGGTCCGTCCGGATACCGCACGGCCAGCAGCGAATGCGAGAGCGTCCCGGGATGATCGTGAATCAGGAAGCAGCCGATCCGGCCGATGCCGTAACCGAGCGGCAGAATGAAAGCGGCGACATTGGCGTAGGCGCGAACGTCGAGTTTGCGACGGCGGGCGTAGAAGATTCCGGCGCCGACGCCGCCGATAAATCCGCCGATGCTCGAAAATCCTCCGTGCCAGACGCGCAGCAGTTCGAAGGGGTCGGCGGCAAAGACGGCCGGATCATAAGCCAAGGCGTGCGCCAGCCTGGCGCCGGCGAAAGCGCCGAGCAGCGACCAAAGCGCCAGATCCAAGAACGCGTCGACATCGAGCTTCAGCCGGCGGCATTCGCCGACGCCGAGCCGCAAGGCGGCCGCGATGCCGATGGCCACGAAAAGACCCCACACCTGGATGTTGACGGGGCCGACCGGAATGACGTGTATTTCGAGATACGGAATCATGTCGGGGGCGCCGGAGTTCAGACCACGCCGAGCTCCTCGAGGGCGCGTTTAAAAGCTTTCACCGCGCCGGCGGCCATGGCGGCATCGAGATGGAACGCCGCCTCATGGGCCAGTTGGTTGCGGATTTTATGCGCCCACCAGACCTCGCGCAGCTTCGGATACTTGTATTGGGCGAACTTGAGCCGCTCGCCGAGCGTGGTGCCGGGCATCGCTAACGCCTTGAGGGCGTAGTCCAACAGCTTGTCGGCCTCCATCACGGCGAGCTTGCGGCTGACCTCGCCCGGCGCTTTCAATAAGGCCTCGATCTCGTCCCAGCGCTTGGACATCTCCTCGCGGTCGAAGGCGTCGAAGGCGCGGCCGCGAAAGAACCCGCGGACCTTCTTATATAAGAGGAAGACGATGCCCAAAATGAGGACGCCGAAAATAACGACGACAATCGCCTGGAACGCGCCGAAAAGGTCGATGGTAACGGTCATGGAACTAGTGTATCACGGCGCGACGCAACGTCACTTCGCCGGACCCTTCCAGATGACGCGCGCCGGCGTGTCGCGATCCGACCAGTTTATCTCGAGCGTGCCGCCTTTGCGGGCGTCATCGAGTCTTTTGCCGATGGCCGCGGCCAGCTGATTTTCGGAAGTTAAAACCTTGACGACGTCGCCCTGATCCTCGATGCGATCGATCCGGTGCTCGGGATTCAACGATCGGGCCTGCTCGCCGACGTGACGGACAAGATGCAGCAGTTCCCGCTTGTCGGCTTCGTCGCGCCAGCCGGACAACAGCACTTCGCCCGTATAACGCGTGTCGGCGCCGGTGTCATGGCGCTGGCTGCCGGTGCCCGCGCCATGGGCGGACTTGGGCGCCGCCGCTTGGCTTTTTTTCGACGACGTTTTTTTAGAAATCATCCTCTTCGGACTCGCGGGAGCATTGCGGGCCATAATAAAACGGTCAGTTTGTCGGTAATGGATTTTTCGCGCGCCAGTCGGCGGCGGCCTCGTAGGCTTTGGCCGCGGACAAAATGGTCTTCTCGTCGAAATGGCGGCCGATCAGCTGCAAGCCGACCGGCAGCCCGGCCGAGAATCCGCAGGGCAGGCTGATCGCCGGCACGCCGGCGACGTTGACCGACACGGTGTAGATGTCGGCCAAGTACATCGACAACGGATCGTCCACCTTTTCGCCCAGGTTCCAGGCCGGAATCGGCGACGTCGGCGTCAGGATGCAATCGACTTCGGTGAACGCCTGGGCGAAGTCGTTGGCGATCAGCTTGCGGACTTTGAGCGCTTTCAGATAATAGGCGTCGTAGTAGCCGGCCGAGAGGGCGTAGGTGCCGAGCATGATGCGGCGGCGCACCTCGCGGCCGAAACCGGCGCCGCGCGACTTGCGATAGGTTTCCTCGAGGCTGGCGCCGGCCACGCGATGGCCGTAACGAATACCGTCGAAGCGGGACAGGTTGGCGCTGACTTCCGACGGCATGAGCACGTAATAGACGGCGAGGGCGTACTCGGCGTGCGGCAGCGAAATTTCCTTGATATCGGCGCCGAGGCCGCGCAAGGTTTCGATCGCTTCCTTGATCGCGGCTTCCACGCCCGGTTCCATGCCGCCGACGAAATATTCTTTGGGCAACCCGACGCGCAAGCCTTTGATCTTGGCCGGCAACTTCTCGGGCAGCTTGGACTCGGCCGCGAGCGGCAGGCTGGTCGAGTCCATCGGGTCCTGCCCTTCGATGGCGCCGAGCATGGCGGCGGCATCGTCGACCGTCTTGGTGATCGGGCCGATCTGGTCGAGGCTCGAGGCCATGGCGATCAGGCCGTAGCGCGAAACGCGGCCGTAGGTCGGCTTGAGGCCGACGACGCCGCACATGGCCGCCGGTTGGCGGATCGAGCCGCCGGTGTCCGAGCCCAGCGCGGCGATCGCCGAGCCTTCGGCCACGGCGGCGGCCGAACCGCCGGAGGAGCCGCCGGGAATTTTCTCGGCGTCCCAGGGGTTGCGGGTCACGCCGTGGCAGGAGGTCTCGCTCGACGAACCCATGGCGAACTCGTCCATGTTGGTCTTGCCGACGATGACGGCACCGGCTCGGCGCAACCGCGCCACCACCGTGGCGTCGTAGGGCGCGACGTAGTCTTTGATGATGTTCGAACCGGCCGTGGCCGGTACGCCGGCGACCAAAATGTTGTCTTTGACCGCGATCGGCACGCCGTCCAGAGGCGATTGCTCTCCTTGTCTGGCGCGGCGATGGTCGGCTTCATCGGCCTGGCGCAGGGCTTCGTCTTCGGTCAATAGCACATACGCATGGGTCGTGGCATTTTTCGCCGCAGCGCGCCGCAAAACCGCCTCGGTCATTTCGCGCGAGGAGAAGGTCTTGGCCGCCAACCCTTTGGCCGCTTCGGTCAGTGAAAGCTCGTGCAATTCCATACTCAAAACACCGATTTCACCTTGAGCAGCTCGCCTTCCTTATCGGGGAAAGCCTTAACGACGGCATCGCGAGTCGCCGGCGAACACGGCTCGGCCTCATCCGTTCGCCAGACGTTGTGCACCGGGACGACATGGCTCATGGGCTCGACGTCGTCGGTCTTCACTTCGGCCAGCTTATCGACGAATTTGAGAATCGACGACAGCTGGTGCCGGAAGGTTTCAGCCTCGTCCTCGGATAGCTCCAAACGGGCTAGTTTGGCGATGCCGGAGATGTCTGCCGGAGTCAGGGACATAGATCTACTTCACGATAGCCAGAAACTCCTTCTCATTCAAGATGGGCACTTTGAGTTTCTTGGCTTTTTCGAATTTCGAGCCCGGATCGGCGCCGACCACGACATAGCTCGTCTTCTTGCCGACCGCTTCGGAAACGCTGCCGCCGAGCTCGCGAATGCGGTCGGCCGCCTCGTCCCGCGACATGCTTTCAAGCGTGCCGGTGAGGACGAAGCTCTGGCCCGAGAGCGGACCTTTGGACTTGGCCTTGGGCCGTTCGATCACAACATGACGCAAGAGCTTGTCGACGAAGGCGGCGTTCTCGGGATCGTCGAACCAGCCGCGGAGGCTCTCGGCCATGACCGGCCCGACATTATCGACGGCCGTCAATTCTTCGAGGCTCGCTTTGCGGAGCGCGGCGATGTCATGAAAACGGTCGGCCAGATCGATGGCCGTCTCGCCGCCGATATGGCGGATGCCGAGGGCGTAGATGAAACGCCAGAGCGGCAACGATTTCCTCGCATGAATCGTGTCGATGACGTTCGTCGCCGAGAGATCGCCGAAACGCTCAAGCTTGGCAATATCTTCTTTGCGCAAGGTGAACAGGTCGGCGGCGTCGCGGATCAGTCCTTCTTCCAGAAACCGCTCGATGATCTTGTCGCCCAGCCCCTGCATGTCGAAAGCGCCGCGCGAAACGACATGAAGGACGCGGCCGAGCGACTGGGCCGGGCAATTTTTGTTGGGACAGACATGGGCGACTTCGCCGGCTCGCCGAACCACGGCGGCGCCGCATTCCGGACACTTCTTGGGCATGTGAAACGCCTTCTCCTTGCCGGTCCGGGCTTCGGCCAGCACTTTGACGACCTTGGGAATGACGTCGCCGGCCTTTTCGATGATGACGGTGTCGCCGATCTTCAAACCGAGCCGATCGATTTCATCCATGTTATGCAAGGTCGCGTGCATCACGGTGGTGCCGGCGACGAACACCGGCCGCATGACGGCCACCGGCGTCAGCACGCCGGTCCGGCCGACCTGGACTCGGACGTCTTCGACCACGGTCGTCGCCTGCTCGGCCGGAAACTTATAGGCGACGATGCCGCGCGGCGTCTTGCCAACCACGCCCAGGCGTTCGAACAGCTTGTCGTCGTTGACCACGACGACCGCGCCATCGGTCCAATATTCGAGCTGCGGGCGCTTCAGGCCGATCTCCCGGTGGTACTTCTCGACCTCGCCAAGGTCGGCGGCGCGGCGGTTCAACGGGTTCACCGGCACCCCCAGAAGTTTCATGGCCTCGTGCGCCTGCTCATGCGTCGACAGACCGAAATCGCCGAGCAGCGCATAGCCGTAAAAGTCGAGATGCCGCGCCCGGGTGATGCTTGAGTCGAGCTGGCGGATGCTGCCGGCCGAGGCGTTGCGCGGATTGGCGAACGGCGGCAATCCGGCCTTCTCTTGTTCGCGGTTCAGGGCGTCAAAAACTTTTTTGCGCATGAAGGCCTCGCCTCGGACTTCGATTCTGCCCCGGTGTCCGGTGACGGCGGCGCGAAAGACTTTCTCGTCGATGCCGTCGCCGAACTCTTTCAGGAATGCGGAGATCTCTTTTTCCTCCGGTACGCGCAACGTCAGAGGGATCGCTTCGATGGTTTTAAGATTCATCAGCACGTCCTCCCCCACCCGTCCGTCGCCGCGGGTCGCGCCTCCCGCCAAAACCCCGTCGCGATAGACCAGTGAAACCGCCAGGCCGTCCATCTTTATTTCGGCGTAAAAACCGCCGAGTTCGCGTCCCAGATAGTTGGCCAGCCGGTCGCGCCAGGCAGCCAGTTCTTCGGGCGAAAAAACGTCCTCCATCGAGAGCATCGGGGCCGCATGGGTGACCTTCGAAAATTGCTCCAGGGGCTTGCCGCCGACGCGCTGGGTCGGCGAATCGGGCGTGATCAGCTCGGGAAATCGCTGCTCGAGCCGATAGAGCTCATGCTTCAACGAATCAAGAGCCGCCTCGGAGATCTCCTGGCGGTCGAACACGTGATAGAGATAGCGGTGGTGATCGATGACCTGTCGGAGCTTGGCGACGCGCTCCTTGGCCTGGGCTTTGGTCATGGTTTTGGAGGGCGGCCTTCAGCCCGCCCGTCTGACGCTGGCGGCCTGAAGGCCGCCCTCCTGAATAATCTAAGGGCAGCTGATGGTTCCGCCTTTGACGAGCGAGCACTCGCTGAAGATGACGAAATCGTAGACGCCCGAGAGCGGCGTGCGCCGCGGCAGGGTCACGTTCAGGCGCTGCCGGGACGACCCGAATTCGCCGATGGAGTCGATCGAGACGCGGCCGGGCAGCGGCTTGATCTCTTCGCCGGAACTGCAGGAGTTCGCCGGACCGTAAGCGGTGATGCTGACGTCGGTCAAAGTAGCATGCAGGGCGCGCAGTCGCAACGCGTAAAGCTTGGTCTGGTCGAGCGGAATCGAGATGCTGCCGCCGGCGTAATTGGTAGTGACGGCGTTCTGATCCCAGTTGAACGGCGAACCGGGGCTCCATGGCATCAAGGTCGTCCGAAGGGCGGCGCCGTTGCCGGGGTCCCAATCGACCTGGACCCGGGCAATGCACGGGGCCGTCGTCTCGTTGTCGGGATCGAAGAGGTCGAGGTGCACGAACGAATCTTCGGGCACGTTGGCGAAGATCACCTGCTCGGTGCCGCTGACGTCGCGGGTCCAGGCGGCGCCGTTGCCGAGCGCGACCGGCGCCGCCACGTCGGCCGGCAGTGTACCCAGCCTGCGGGCATAGTACAGCGCATCCTCGGCTCCCGATTCGGCGGCATAATAGCCCATGATCGAGCTGTCGATGGCGCGCGACTGCCGCAGCGAGCTCATGATCAGCGACGAAAGCCCGACCGAGGTCGTCACCACGGCCGTCATGACCAGGATGGCGAGAAGCAGGACCGTGCCCGGTGAGGCGGCCGATCGACGGGAGGCGGATTGCGGATTGCGCATCTCCATACTCATCGCGGATACCATCGGCTCGAAGACGTCGTCTGGGCGTAGACGACCGCGCCCTCGATCGCCCGCTGCTCGGTCGACTTGAGCACCAGCACCGTCGTGACCCGCGGCTGGCCGTTGGAGGCGTAGGTGCCGGCGGCCGGATTGAAAGACGACGGATCGGCGGCCGGCGCGACGTAAAACTTAACGTTTTGGGCCGTCACGCCCTTGGGCGTCAGCGGGGCCGGCTGGTCGACGCCCGGCGTTCCGAGCGTCACGAGCAGGCACGGCGTACTGGCGGCATCCGGGCAATACGACGCATTGCCGGCGTCGCTCCGATGAAACACGATCGGGGCGTCGGTGCCGTCGCGCAGCGCTAAAATCTCGACCGGACCGGTCAGAGAAATCGAATTATCGACATAATACTGCCAATCGATGCGGCCGCCGCGGACCTCGCGCGTCACCGCCTCGAGGGTGAAACGGGCATCGGACTGGGCCCGCTCGAGGGCCGCGATCTTGCGCTGGGCCTTGTTGGCCGACAAAAAAATGTCGGAGGCCGAAACCACCACCGTCGAAAAAATCCCCAGGACGACCAGGAGCTCCATCAGCGAAAAACCGGCGGCTTCGGCGCGCTTATTTCCAGTCATAGACGGTTTCTTCGGCGGTCACGGTACGGACGCGTCCGGCGAGGCGCCACTGCACCGCCGAACGGATCCGAACGCCGACCTTCTTGAAAGGGCAGGCGGTTCCGCTGACGACGGCGCCGGTGACCGCGCCATCGACATCGGCGCAGACGGCATCGAGCGTCAACAGGCGGCGGAAGACGGTTTTCACCGAACTGCCGGGCTGAACAGCCGCCTGGATGAAGAGTCCGACGGTCGAACCGCCCGCCGCGCCGGTGGAGCGATAGACGACGGCGCCGTCGTCCCCGATCGTTTGGGGAACGAATGACATCTGCCAGGCGTTCGCCGCCGGATCGAACACCGGAGCGGCGGTGTAATCCAGACCGGCGCCGAACAGGCCGTCGTCGAAAGGCTGGCCGGCCAGCCAGTTGGAATCGCGGATGTTACGGCTGACCTCGATCCCCTCGCGGGCAAGATTGACGCCGACGATGCCGGTCTCGCTCTCTTTCTCGGCGCTGACCGAACTCGTGATGAGCGTCAGCGCCGACGAGACCGCCGTCATGATGATGCCGATGGCGACGAGGGCCTCGAGCATGCTTTGGCCGTGCAAGACGCGGTTCTTCGTCATAACGGCGTCATTCAACGCTGATCTGCCCGGAAACTTTGTTGACTTTGACGCTCTTGGCCTGGCCGGTGCCGCGCAGCTGGAGCGTGACGGTGGCGACGGCATCGGCGGCGGCGTCATTGAAATACGTCCGAGGTTTCGGCGGGACGAAGACGATGTCGAGAACGGAGCCGGAGATCGGCGCCAGAAACGACACCGACACGTTGGGAGTCGGCGACACGCCCTGGCTCGAGATGGTTTCGCCGGCATCGTAAAGCCGGTCGCCGTCGGTATCGGCAAAAAACGCCATCGTATGCGCATCGCCGCTCGCGCTCGAAAGATGGATGCCGAAGCCTTTGGGCAGGGTCTTGCCGCAGCTGCCGCCGGCGCAGCTGCCGCCGACGTTCGGATTGCAGATCGCCAGCGTCGTGCTGCAGACGTAGGCGGTCTCGCCCGAGAGGGCGAACGTCTGGGCCTTTCGGATGGCGCTGGCGACGTTGTCGGCCGCCAGGCGCAGCTCGTCACTTTGGCCGCCGCGCCGGAAGTTGGCGACGGTGAAACCGGTGACGACCGAAAATATCGCCAGCGAGATGAGCATTTCGATCAACGTGAAGCCGGGCATGCGGCCGGCCGGTCGGCGGGACGGTGTCATAGCAATTGCGCGACGTACCAGGCGATGATGCCGTCGCCGTAGAGCATCGAGACGAACGTCGCCGCCATCAGAAAGGTGCCGAAAGGCACCTGGGTCTTCATGGTCGCCCGGCCCCGGGCCATGAGCAGCAAACCGACGGCCGCGCCAGAAACGTAGGCCAGGAACATGGCCAACAACGTCAGCTCGGCACCCAGCGCCGCACCCATGAACAGCCCCAAAAAAATATCGCCCGAGCCGATCCAGCGGCCCTTCGAAAAGGCGTACTGCGCATAAAAAAATCCGCCGGCCAAGAGCGCCCCCAAGAGATACGACGTCGGCCGTCCGCCCTGGGCGGCATTGCCGACGAAGGCGACGGCAGCGGCCACTAAGGCGACATCGCGGGGCACCAACAGATACAGGAGATCATAGACGAACAACAACATCAGTACCGCAGCCAGCGCCCAGCGAAACATCAGCGGCGCCAGGACGCGAATCGACTGGGCCGTTTCAAGATCGGCGGCGGTCGCCGCCAGCACCAGCACGAAGGCCAGCCCCGTGGCCAGCTCGATGAAAAAATAGGCCGGATGGATGCGCTTGAAACAATAGCGGCACCGGCCCCGCAACGCCAGATAGCTGAAGACGGGCACGAGGTCGCTGACGCCCAGTTGATGCCGGCAGTGCGGACACTTGGAACGGCCCCGGGCCAGACTTTCGCCGACATGCATCCGCCAAATAGCCGCCGAAAGAAAACTGCCGATGACGGCGCCGAGGACGAAGCCGAAGGCGTAAATGAGGCTCATATGCAGCAATCTTACCACCGCCTTTCATCCAAGACCACCCTCAAAAAAACCAACAACCCCTTTACAGGGGTTGTCGGTTGGCTTCATGGCGAAGCCAGCTTCATCGGCGCGCCAATGAACCTGACTTAGTTGATGCCGTTCGCGTCCGCGGTGTGTGCACCGGCGATGAGATCGCCGACCTTGCCGCCGAGGCAGAAGGACAGCGTGTAACCCGAACCGGTTCCGGTCTGGGTATAGAGGTACTTGTTACTCGGAGCGGCAGCGTTATCAGCGCAACCGGTGTCCGCGGGCAATGGCGCCTTCGGCACCAGACCCATGTAGACGGTGGCCGTACCGGTGCAGCCACCGGTGGCCGTGTTGAAACCACTGCTACCAGTCGTTCCGGCACACAGCCTTTTGGAAGCAGTATCGCCTAGCTCTGCGGTCGCGGTGGCGGGATAGCCGTTCTGGTCGGCGTAGTAGAGTTCGAGAGCGGTCTGGATCTGCTTGACGTCGGCGACGCGTTTGGAGTCGCGCGACTTTTGGCGGGCGCTGTTCAAAGCGACGACGGCCAAAGTCGAGAGCAAACCGATGATCGCGATGACGACCAAGAGCTCGATGAGCGTGAAACCTTTAAGATTCGTTTTCTTCATGATTGACACCTCCCTTCGAGTTGCGGATATGAGCTGTGCGTCCGTTATCCACAGAATACAGCGGATTCATTGTACCAATACGATGCGATAACGACAACGGCCAAGGTCAAGAGTTCGCTCTAAAAATTCGCCGACAAGCTGTACATCGGCAAGATGATAGCCGCGACCATGACGCCGACGGCCAGACCCATGATCAGCATGATCAGCGGTTCGATGGCCGACACCAGGTTGGTAACCAGGTTTTGGAGCTCGCGCGAATAAAAGTCGGTCAATTTGGCTAGGACCTCATGCAAACGGCCGGTCGACTCCCCCACCGACATCATCTGCGGAACCATCTTCGGCATAGTGCCTTCACGGGTAAACACCGTGGTCACCGAGTTGCCGTCAGAGACCTCTTTGGCCGTTTCCCGGATCTGGGCGGCATAGGTGGCGTTGCCGACGATATCGGCGCTGATCTCAAGGGCGCGAACCTGTTCGACTCCGCCCGAAAGCAGCGTTGAGAAGCTTCTGGTGAAACGGACGATGTAAATGCGCTGGAACAGGGCGCCGAAAACCGGCACCTTGAGCTTGATGAAATCCCAGATCTTTTTGCCCCCCGGCGTCGCGGTCCAGGCACGAAGGCCGGCGCCGCCGCCGCCGGCTGCGACCAGAATGAGAATCCAATACCGCTGAAAGAAGCTGCTCGTGCCGATGAGGATTCTGGTCGGCAGCGGCAGCTGGGCGCCGGACTCCTGAAGAACGGCCGTCAGCTTGGGCACGACGAAAACCATCATGACGAAGCCGACGCCGACCAGGCCGATCATGATGAAGGCCGGATAGATCATGGCGCCCTTGATCTTGGTCATCAGGTCGTAGTCGCGCTCCATCTGGTCGGCCAGATAGATCATGATCTCCTCGAGACGACCGGTCGTCTCGCCCGACTTGATCATGTTGACGAAGAAGTCGCTGAAGGCGGCGGGATACTTGGCCATGGCCGTCGAGAGCGGCGTGCCTGCCTCGACCTCGTCGGCGACGTCGAAGACGATCTCCCGCATGCGCCGGTGCTGGGTCTGGTTGGCGACGGTGCGGAGCGATTCGACGATCGGCACCTGGGCACCGACCAGAATCGAAAATTGGCGCGAAAAAATGACGATCGCTTTGATCGGTATGCCGCCGAAGGACGGCAAAGCGCGGGCAAAAAAACTCACCGGCGCCCTTTCTTCCAAAGACTGGACGTTGAGCCCGCGATCCTTGAGGGTATCAAGGGCGAGTTCGGCGGTTGCCGCTTCGACCGCGCCGCGCGAGGTTGCGCCGGTCGCGTCGGCGGCGATGTAGTCGAAGAGCGGCATGGCGGGATCCCTACGGCATCTTCAAGACCTTCTTGATCTTGATGACCGCTTCGGAAGGCACGAAGTGGGCTTTGATGAGGTAATCTTCGGCCCCTTCGGACAGGCCCTTTTCGACATCTTCCTTTTGGCCGAGGTTGGTCAGCATGATGACCGGGATGGGCTTGGTCGCCGGATCGGCCTTGAGCCGCTTGAGGACTTCGAAACCGTCAAGCTTAGGCATGAGCACGTCGAGCAGAATAAGATCGGGCAGCTCGGTTGCGGCCGCCTTGAGGCCCTCTTCGCCGTCGCGGGCGCTGACGACTTGAAAGCCGTCAATTTCGAGCTTGGTGGCGTAGATCCCGGAGAGAAAGGCGTCGTCGTCGACAATGAGCACTTTTTTTCCTACGGCTTTTTCGGGCATAAATGCTATTCAGTGCTTATCCTCATGACTTCTTCCAGTGTAGTCGAGCCTTCCAAGGCTTTCAAGAGCCCGTCTTGGCGCAGGGTGATCATGTGCTGTTTCTTGACCGCCTCCCGAACCTGTTCCTGCGGAAATCCTTTGGCCACCAGCTCGCGCATGTCGTCGTCGAACTGGAGCAGCTCGGCCACGGCGACGCGGCCGACGTAGCCGGAATCGCCGCAGCGCAGGCAGCCCTTGCCCTTGTAAAATGTCAGCCGCGGCGCCTTGAGGTCGATGTGCGAGCGGTAGACCTCGGGGATCTCTTCGACCTCCTTGCGGACCTGGGCTTCGACTTCTTCGGCGACCTGAACGGGGCCTTTGCAGCGTTCGCAATTCTTGCGGCCGAGGCGCTGGGCGATGGCCAGGTTGATGGTGGCCGAAAGCAGGAACGGCTCGACGTGCATGTCGATCAGGCGGGGCACGACGCCGAAGGAATCGTTGGAGTGCAGCGTCGAAAAGATCAGGTGGCCGGTGAGCGCCGCATGCACCGAGAGCTCGCCCGTTTCGCCGTCGCGGATTTCGCCGACCAAGATGATGTTCGGGTCCAGGCGCAGCAGGGCCCGGAGGCCGCCGGCGAAGGTGTAGCCGAGCTCGGTTCTGACCTGCGAATGATTGACGCCCTTGATGGTGTATTCGACCGGATCCTCGAGGGTGGCGATGTTGACCCCTTCCTCGTTGCGCATGTTCAGAATGGTGAAAAGCGTCGTCGATTTGCCGGAGCCGGTCGGGCCGGTAACCAGGAACATGCCGTGCGGTTCGCGGATCTGGCGCACGATGATGTCGATGAACGGCTTGCGGAAGCCGAGCTGTTCGAGGCTCGGCACGCCCTTGGTGGTGTCGAGAATGCGCATCACGACCTTCTCGGTATCCTGGAGCGGCATGGTCGAGACGCGGAAGTCGATGACCTTGGTGCCGACCGTTTCGGTGATGCGGCCGTCCTGGGGAATGCGGGTCTCATCGAGCTTGAGGCCGGCCAAAACTTTGACGCGCGAAACGACCGACGAATGGATGTAGTTGGGCAGGGTCAGCGATGTCCGCAGCACGCCGTCGACCCGATAACGGACCCGGGTTTCGCCGCCGAACGGCTCGATGTGGATGTCGGAGGCGCCGCCTTCGACCGCATGGCGCATGATCACAGCGACGATGCGCGAAACCGGCGCGCCTTTGATGACCTCTTCGATCTTTTCTTCTTTGACCGCCTTTTCCGGCACGAACTTTTCCTTGGCGACTTCCAAGGCCCGGGCGACCTCTTTGCCCAAGGCCTCGTATTTTTTCATCGCGTAAACGTACGACGCGTTCGAGACGATGAAGTACTTGGGGCGGAAACCGTTGTTCTGCGCCAAAAAATCGATCGCCTGGGCTGCGGCCATGTCGCGCGGCTCGACCATGGCGATATGGACGGCGTCGCCGTCGCGCTCGAAGGCCACGGCCCGGGTGTTTTCGGCGACTTGCCTGGGTACCAGATTGAGAACCGCGGCCGGCAGCTCTTTGCCCAGGAGCTCGGCGTAAGGCACGCCCAAAAGCGTGCCGCGCGCCTTGGCCAGGAACTCTTCGTCGACCAATTTTTTCTCGAGGACCAGCTGCTCGGGCGCTTTGCCGCCGGCGATCGCTTCTTTTTTGACGGCCCGATACTGCTCGTCGCTGATGCGGCCGGCCTCGAGAAGGATGTCGAGAATGTCGGCGGTTTGGGCTGCCATATCACTGAACTCTGAAGGGATTTGTCTTCTCGGTCTGCAACACCTTGACCGGCACGTCGCCGAACTGCCGGAGTTCTTTGAAATCGGTTCTGTTGAAAACCGACGCATCGATCTTCTTCGGCGCCGGTTTCGCGATCACGTTAGCCGATCCGGTGCCGGCGGTCGGTAAAATGACGTCGCGATACATGAAGCCGGCGGCGCCGAGCAAGGCGAGAGAAACAACCGCCAGGACGATCTTCTGATTTCGTTGACCTTCTTTTGAGCCGGACAAGGCCATATTATTTGGCATCGAGATAATACGCGCTCATCGTCATGCTGTAGGAAGCGGTTTTGGGAGAAAAAACCAGCGATTGGACGTCGAAGATCCGAAGCGAGCGCTCGATATCGGCCAGGAAGGCTTTGAACCCGGGATAATCCGCGCCCGTCAGGTTCATGGTGACGGCGACGACCTTCTCGCCGGTCGGCAGCGCCGTCTTGTCATCGACCACGGCATCGAAGTTGACCAACACCATGCCGTGCAGCTCGGCCAGGGCGGCCAAAGAGGCGATGATGCCGGGAATGTCTTTCTCCGGCGGCAAGGCGGCGCTGACGCGCTCCTTGAGTTCCGGATTCAGCGCCTTGTGATCGCCGACGGCGGCTCCGACCAGGGCGGCGTAGCCAAGCTCCGAGTTCCGCAGCTCTTGAACGCGCTGCAGATCGAGCTCGCCGCCCGGAGCGATCAGCCTCCAGCGCGGCAGGATCAGCAAGAAATATCCGGCGGCGGCGTAACCGACGACGACCAGCACGATGACGGCTGGCAGCAACTTTACGCCGGTGCCCACTCGGGCTTTTACGCGTTCCAGGGCCATAACGAACGGTTATTTTGCCGCGACCGGCTTCTTCCAGGCTTCGGGCTTGAGTTTGACGAGCAGGGAAAAATTTACGCCGGTGATTTCGCCGGTCGCATCCAGACTGGTCACGGCCGAGCTCGTGCGAACGTCGACGATCAGCGGATTCGAGCGCATCAGGACGATCTGTTCGGCGATGTCGCGGAAGCTGCGGGCCTCGGCTTCGACGCTGATCACGCCGGTCTTGGTGTCGCCGGCGAAGCTGACGAAGATGACGTTGGGACGAACGCTGCGTTCCATCAGAGCGAACATGACCGTCCAGTAGGCATGCTCGTCGAGACGGCCGCGCAGAATATCGACCCGGCGGGCGAAGCCGTCGGCTTCTTTGGCTGCCTGGCCCAGCTTGGCGGTTTCGGATTGCGCGGCCAGGGTTTCGGCGTTCGCCTTGGCCTGGGCTTCCTGGCGCGTTTTTACGGTGAAGGAAAGGCCCGCCCAGGCGGCGCCGAACACCAGCGTTTCCAACAGCACGGTCGCCACCAGGATGGTGATATAGCGCCGCTCGGACGGCACGGCGCCGGTCTCGACCGGCATCAGCGACACGCGCAGGCCGGTGACGGGCTCGCCGACGGAAAAATCACCCGCGCCCTTCGGGGCGGGTTTGGCGGCCGGCTTGGGCGGCGGTTTCGGCGGAATGGGCGTAGGCATGAGCGATATGCTTGACGATCATTCGATGTCGCGCATCGCCAGTCCGACGGCGACGGCGTAGCGCGGACCGATCTCCTCGATGACGGACCGGAGCTCATCGGGATAGACGACGCGGGCCCAAGGATCTCCGAGATACGTGCGGATATTGAGCTGCGACGAGAAATATTGGGCCAGCGACGGCAAGATGGCCGAACCGCCGGTCAGGATGATCTTTTCGACCGTCTTGGCCGGCCCGTCTCCCTGGCCGGTATACAGGTTCAGCGAATACTGGAGCTCGGTGACCATCGGCAGCATGACGGTCTCGAAAATCTTGGGCAGGCCCTCGCCCGGATAGATCGACGAAACGCTCTTGATGTCGCACTTCATCTGCTCGGCGGACTTGAGGTCGAGGTTCAAGGTTTTGCCCATGGCCTTGGTGAGCGTGGCTCCGCCCATGTCGAGGCTCCGGGTGACGAAAGGGATGCCGTTCTCGACGATGATGATGTTGGTGCGGGCGGCGCCGATGTCGACGATCATCGAAGTGGCGCGATCCTTGCCGATGAGCGAACGGATCAGGGCGAAGGCTTCGGTTTCGAGGCTGATGAGTTCGAGGCCGGATTGTTTGAAAACCGTCACGTACTTCTGGACCATCGCCTTGGAGGCGCCGGTGATGAGCACTTGGAGGCTCTTGGGTTCGTCTTTTTTGGCCGCGGCCGGCGCGCCTTTCGCCGCCGCCGGCGTGATGATCTTGTGATCGATGATCATCTCCTCGAGCGGCACGGGAATCAACTTTTTCGCCTGCCATTGGATGGCGTCGCGCTGTTCTTTTTCGGAACCCTTGGGAATGCTGATGACCGAACTGAAAACCGAGGCGACCGGCAGCCCGGTGATGGCCTTGTTGGTGGTGACCTTGGCTTTTTGGGCGACCTTCTTGAGAAGCTCGGCCGTTTCGCGGGGCGCATCGACCAGGCTGGCCGGTTCGGCGTCGGGCAGGCGCTCGGTAAATCCGTAGGTAACGAGACGGGCCCGGCCCTTCTCGTTCTGCAATTCGACCAATTTGGCGCCGCCGATGCCGAGGTCAACGCCGAGATAGCTCACTTTCTTGGGGCCGAAAAGTCCCATAGTGTGGAAAAGATGGTTTCAACTGGAGTATACACCCTATCAGGGTGCGCTGTCTTTAAAGAGCGGCAGGCTCTTGGTGACATCGGCGAAGCCGGGCGGCGGATTGGCGATGGCCCGGCCGTCGTAGATGAAACGTTCGGAGCCTTCGGTCGAACTCTTGTAGTTGCGGCCGAGATGGAAAGCGCGGCCGACCATCAGGCCGTGGACGGTGAGGGCGAGTTCGCTCTGATCGCTGGTCGGCCAGACGGTGTAGATGCCGTCCTGGCCGCCGGCGAAGAAGGCGCCGTCGACCTGGGTGACGTCTTTGCCGATATAGATATTGCCTTTCAAGCCGAGATTAGGGCCGCTTTCGGCGTCGAGAGCGATCCAGCCGATCGAGGCCAGCGCCGGCAGCCGGAAGATCGAGGCGGCCGAATAGCTGACATCGGTGTTGAAAGTGATGTTGCCGCCCTTGACCACGATGGTGCCGTTGCCGCGGTCGGTGAGCGAGCCGTTCGATATGGTCACGGGGGCGCCGCTGACGACGAGGTCGGCATTTTCGAGGACGTAGACCTTGCCTTTGAGCGGATACGTCACGCCGGTCATGTCGGGCGAAATCGTGATGACATCGCCGTAGCGGCCGGCCAAAAGACCGGCGACGTCGATGCGGCCGAGCACGGTGGTGTAGGTGTTCGACGCCTTGGGAAGTTCGAATCGGGTGTCGGGCAGGACTTCGCCGGTGGACGGGTCGCAAGACTGGCTCTTGAAGTTCAGCACCTGGTCGCGGGCTGACATGCAGTAGGTGGCGTTATACTGGCCGCTCGGCGGCGGCTCGGCGGCGCTGATCTTCTTCTTCGAAAAGATGTTGCCGTAGCTGGTCTGGAGCCAGGGGAAAAGCAGGTTGAGGCAGGTGTCGGCGCCGACGCAGGGGCCGTTATCGCCGCAGTCGATGTCGCGCTCGCAAGCGGCTCCGCCGACTGTGCAGGCGCCGACGGAATTGTTGCACTGGTTGTCCTTGAAACAGATTTTGCCGTCGGCCGAACAGATGCCCCAGGACGGGAGGCTTTTTTGCGTCGGCGGCTGGGTGTAGTTGGCGCATGGTCCGCGATCCGGGCCGCAATCGCTGTCATCGATGCACTGGGCCGCTTCGGGATCGTTCTGGCAGGTGCCGACATCGACTTCCGGCGGGCCCGGGCAACGCGGACCGGTGCAAGTCGGCGGAGCATCGGAAGCGCATTGGCTGATGATGTCGCGATCGAATTCGCAGCGGCCGAAGGGATCGCTCGGTTCGCAAGCGTCGCCGATGCCGTTGGCGTTGGCATCGGTCTGATCGTTGGTCAGATTGACGCAGTTGTCGCAGGCGCGCGGCGCCGGCGAGTAGAGCGTGGTGAAGAGGCCTTCGGGAGCGCCGTCGTCGTCGAAGTCGGCTTGGGAACAGATCGTCTCGGGTTCTCCGGCCGCCGGCACGTTGTTGCACATGAACAGCGCCCGACGGTTGGATTCGAAGGTGCCGCCGCCGACGAACGTCGGACCGCCGGTATCGCCGTCGGTGTCGGCGACGCGGACCGCGACGCCGTACTCGCCGTCGGACAGCCCGGTCGGCAAGGTGATGGAGCCGTTGCAGCGGATCAGATTGCCGATGATTTCTCCGGGGAGAGTGGCGGTCGGGCCGACCGGGCCATTGACGATGGCGCCGGAGGAATCGCGGACGTAGATGTTGCAGGGGGCGCCGACGGGCCAGCCGTCGGTCGTGCCGGTGCGGAACTCGACGTCGAGAATGTCGATCGACAAACGCCGCTGCTCGGGCGGCTCCGATGCCAGCCCTTTAAGGAACGGCGACGTGTGCCCGGTCGGCCGGCTGGTCAACGGCACGGTCATGGCCGGCACGACGTTGACGGTGAAAGTCGAATTGGCGCCGTAGCCGCTTTCGTTGGCAGCGCCGTCCTGGGCTTTGGCGTCGAGGGTGATCGGCGCCATGTCGCTCTGGAAGGTCAGCGGGCCGGTGATGCAGTTGCCGTCGGGCGAGGCGTAGGTGGTCTCGGGACCGCTGACTTTGAGGGTGCAGCGGCAGACGCCCGAGGTGTCCAGGCCGGCGCCGGGATCATTAGGGACGACCCGGAAACGGCGGCTGGTATTGTAGGGCACGGTCAGCGTGCCGCCGGAATCGCCTTCAGGTTCGATCTCGGTCACCGTCGGGTTGGCGTGTTCGTAAAGCGTGGTCGAGACGGCGGCGCTGCCGTATTCGACGACGCTGCCGGGCTGCTTGAGCATCGAAACGCTGATCTGGTAATTCCGGGTCGCGGCCGGCGTCACCGGTGTCGGACACGACAAGGTGACGTCGAAATTAGAAATCGTCTGCCCGGTTTGATTAAAAATCTGAATCTGATGGCCGTCGATAGAAGTGAAGGACATCTGCGCCGCACCAGTGCCAGTGAGAGCGCAGCTTCCCGACGCATAGGGAAAATATTTCGCCGGGTCGGTGTTGTTACCGACGTAGACGGCCACGCTCGAATACGTCGCCGTGCCGCGGATTTCGACCTCGGCCGGGGCGCCGCCAAAGACATGCGACTTGGTGGTGACGCGGGCGGTCACGGTCGGCGTTCCGCTGGCGAAAGCGAAAAAACCGGAGTATTCGGGCACGATCTGGCAGGCGGCGTTGGTCCAATTTTTGACGGCGCAGGAACCGACGCCGAAGCACTGCGTGTCGGCGCAATCGATGCTGCCGTCGGCATCGTTGTCCTTGCCGTCATTGCAGGTCGTTTCGGCGGCCGGCTGGCAGGTCTCGCCCGACGGCCCGGCGGCGCCGGAGCAGCCGGAATCGAGGCAATCGGCCGAGCCGTCCTGGTCGTTGTCGAAACCGTCCTTGCACAAGGCGCCGGATTCGGCGGTCGCGCACTGCGCTCCGAGAGTCAGCGAGCCGAGTTTCCCGGCGCAGTCTGGATCGGCGCAGTCGAAGCCTTGAGTGGCGTTATCGGAATCGTTGTCGCTGCCGTCGGCGCATGAGTTATAACGGAAGTCCTCGCGGTTCGGGCATGGCCCGCAGCTGCCGAAGGCGCGCTTGCAGTCGGTGTCGGCGCAGTCGATCGGCACGTCGCCGTCATCGTCGAAAGAGTTGGCGCAAAATTGGTAATGTTGGACCAGATCGAACTCCTTTTCATGGCACATCTGATCGGGATTGCCGGGGTTGACGACGCCGGCACAATCGGGATCGCTGCAGTCGATCTTGGTATCGAGATCGTCGTCGACAGTGTTGAAGCATTGCGCCTCGGCGTCAACGCCGCCGGCGGTCTTGGCTTCGTTCGAAGGGCAGGCGGGATTGCCGGCGCAGTCGTAGTCCTGGCAATTTTTGCCGGTCGTCGGCACGGCATCGTAGCCGGAGTTGTAACTCTGATCGTAATCGTTATCGATGCCGTCGGTGCAACTCGTCTCGGTCGCCGGACAGCCGGTGTTCTGCTTCCAGCAGGTGTTGGCTGGATTGCCCGACGGCGACGAGACGTTGTCGTAGCAATCGCTCAAGCCGTCGGCGTCGTTGTCGAAGTTGTCGGTGCAGGCCTGGGTGCCGCTGATGGTGTCGTGTTCGTTGGCGTACTGGCAGTAGGCCAAGGGCGAGGTCCGCCCGACCAGGCCGTTGCAGCTTGAGTCGAGGCAGTCGCTCAAGCCGTCAGCGTCGTTATCGAAGGCGTCAGTGCAGGTCGATTCGGGATTCTGGCACAGAGCGCCGTCGCCGGCCCGACCGATCTGTCCGACGCATTGGGTATCGGCGCAGTTAGAATAATAGTCGAGGTCGTTGTCGATCGGCTGGCCGCCATTGAGGTCGGCGCAGGGCTTGTCCATGCCCGAAATCGCGGCCCACGGGGTCGATTCGTTGTTGTCGGGAGCGCCAGCATCGACGTAGAACGGCAGATCGAGTAAGACGACTCCCCCGGCTCCGTTCTGGAAAATCGAAACGTCGAACGAGTAGGCGCCATCGGCCAGTCCCGAAAAAGTCACGGTCATGACCTGGTCGACGATGCAGGAGGCGCAGCCGTCGGCGTCTTTGCGCTCATAGGCGGTATGCGCCGGATCGACGACTTCGGTCGGCAGCACCACGGCGCCGTTGGTCGGGTTGGCGTAGGTCGACCAGCCGGAGAAGGTCGGCAGGCCGGCGATCGTATACGAAATCAGCAGTCCGGTGTTGTAGGTGCCGCCGTTGAGCCGGACTTTAAGGGTGCCGTTCCCCTTCACGTGCTGGGTGTAGGCGTAGTTGACCGCCTGGCCGCCGACCGTGACGCTGCCGGTGCAAACGCTGCCCGGACACGGCGACGGCGAGATCGTCGCCTCGGCCGGCGCGGCGCCGAAAAGCAGCGCCGCCAAGGCGACGACGAGCGGGACGGAAAAAATGCGGGCGGAAGAGGTCATTTGACTTGAACCATGCCGGCAGTCGAGCAGCAGACATCGCCGACGACGGCGCCCGGATCGTCGCAATCGATGTAGCCGTCATTGGCAATGCCGTGAAAACATTCGTAGCCGTCGACGATCTTGTTTTGCTTGGTGCAGCAGATCGTTCCGGGCGTGAATCCGGCGGTGCAGTCGGCCAAGTTGTCGCCGGAAGCGCCCCAGGTGCACGACAGCGGCTCGAGCAGCGGCGGCGCGCCCGGCGCCAAGGGCGGCGTGCGGCAGAGCAATGAGATCCCCTTGCAGTGGCGGTCGTTGCAATCGGTTTCGCCGTTGCCGTCGTTGTCGATGCTATCGCCGCAGTAGCGCTCGATATTAGCGCCTTGGCTCATGCCCATGGAAAAATCGGCGTCGCCGCTGAAATCGCAGCGCCAGGAATTGCCGAAGTATTTTCCAGGGAACCCGTTGAAGCACTGGGTCGCCAGATAGACGTCGTCGGTATCGCTGTCGGCGATGGTCCAGGCGTTCGCATGGGCGAAGATCGGGGCCGGCGCGGTCGTCGTCACGATGACATTGCGGCATTTGCCGCCCTCGCAGATTTGCCCTCCGGCGCAGGCCGGCGGACAGCTGGTCGCCGTGCGCGGGCCGGCGATGCGGCAGGCGGCGACTTCCCAACGCTTGATCTTATCGATCGGATCGGCGCCGGTCACGGTGTATTGCAAGGACTCGGCGACATGCCTGACGGTCGAGGCGTAGATTTTTTGCAGCGGCGCGCCCAAGGTGCCGTCGGAGCGGCGGATGTCGCATTGGAGGAGGTCGTCCTGGGCCGCCGTCAGATTCGAAAATGAGATGCTGAAGGTGAAAAGGCGGCTGCCGGGCGTGGCCGTCGTCGGCTCATAAACGCCGACCGGCCGGCTGACGGCGCCGAGACTGGCCGCGGCCCACGTGGTCATCACCGAACTGAAATCGATCCAGCCGATGCCGGTGCCCTCGGACGTGCCGCTCCAGCCCCAATGATCGTCGATCACGCCTTTGGTGAAAGGCGCCGTCAGCGTCGGCAGAGTGGCGTCGAGCACGAGATGGTAGCTCGAAACGGCGCAGGTCGTGGTCGGATCGTTGTCGCAGTTGAGCGAGATCCAACCATTGTTGCCGAGGGCGTCGATCTTGGCCCAGCCGAAGATCTCGTCGGTCTTGCCGTTGTAGCTGCCGCGGTACTGCGCGTAGGATGCGCCGCCTTGCGGCGTCGTGCCCGCACATGTAATGCCGAAACAGATCCAGCCGACGTTTTCGGACCAAGCCCAGCCCTTGAGATTGCCGCGATCCGGGAATCCGGGAACATCCTCGAACGTGACGCCGTAGTCGACCGTGGCGCAAGTCGGCGGCGCGACCGAATTGCAGTTGAGCGAGATCCAGCCGATGGTGCCGGACCAGGCCCAGCCCTCGACGTTGTCTTGCGTACCGGCGGCGGCGATGCCGGGCCGCAGCGCGATGCTCAAAAGAGCGGCGGCGACCGCGACCAAAGTCCGAAACGCAAAACGATCGATGCGCCTGGGCATATTCCTTCGGAGTATAGCATAAAACCGCCCGATTTTAATCGGGCGATTTTATCGGCGGAACTATCGGCTCAATCCCCTGTCGATCGCCTCGTTGACCAGGCGGTCGGCGTGGCTGTTGCGGGCCCGCGGAATGTGGGTGAATGTCACTTTTTTGAAGCCGGCACAGAGATTCCAGGCAAGAAGGAAGAGCGGCGCCAATTCGGCTGCCTTCACCTTGTACTCGTGCCGCATCTGCTTGACGATCAGCTCGGAGTCCATGAAGACGTCGACGGTCGTGGCGCCGAGTTCCTTGCAGTGACCCAGGCCGTCGATCAAGCCGCGATACTCGGCCTGGTTGTTGGTGGTTTCGCCGAGGTAGCGGCCGTGCTCTTTGAGCACTTTTCCGGCGGCGTCGGCGACGACCGCGCCGCAGCCGGCCGGCCCGGGATTGCCGCGGGCGCCGCCGTCAGTGTGCAGGGTGAGATGCATATTCGGATTGTCGCATATCAACGACTTTCAATTGTATATCTTTGCGGCCGTTCCAGACATTGACGCCGATTTCGACCACGGCGTCGACCTTCGAGAGCGGGGCGAAAGCCTTGGCCCGCTCGGCGAAATTGAAGGCGATCAGTTTGATTTCCCGCGGGGCCAGTCCGCCCGGGCGGTCCGGCCCGCCGCGAACGCCGAGGCGCACGTGGCCGCCGGTTTTGCCGACCGGGGTCGTCGAGTACAGCTCGAGATCGCGAAGCAAAAAACGCGGCCGCGGATTTTTCTCGCCGTAAGGCTCGAACTTGGCGATGAGGTCGACAAGCTCCCAGGTGATGTCGCCGATCTTGAGTTCGGCATCGACCGGCAGGGTCGGCTCGAGTTCGACGCCGCCGAGGATCTCCTCGGCATAGGCTTCGATTTCGCCGCAGAAGGCGCGGAAATTATCCTCGCCCATGATCGTCAGGCCGCATGCCTGGGGATGGCCGCCGAACCTGGCCAGATGCTTCTTGGACCGCTCCATGCCGGCCACGACGTTGAACTCGGGGATGCTCCGGCCCGAACCGACGAACTTATCGCCATCCTTGCCGAAAACGAACACCGGCATCGCCAGTTCGTTGGCGAATTTTCCGGCGACCAGGCCGACGATTCCCGGCGACCAGCCGTCGCCGGCGCAGACGAAGATCTTTTTGCCGGCAACCTCGGTCAGACGGCAGCGAGCCGCGGTCATGATCTGTTCGGTGTAGCGCTGGCGATCGCGGTTGGTTTCGTTGAGCTGGTCGGCCAAGACCCGGGCTTCTTCCGGCGTCGCCGCCATCAACGTGGCGAAGGCCAAGCTGGCGTGGTTCATGCGCGAGGCGGCGTTGATGCGCGGGCCGATGGCGTAGCCGACCGAGACGGTGTCGATGCCGCCGGATTCGAGTCCGGCGGAATCGAGCAGCGCTTTGAGGCCGGGCCGGCGGGTTTTGTTGAGGACTTTGAGGCCGAACGTCTCCAGGGCGCGGTTTTCACCGACCAGCGGCACGACGTCGGTGACGGTGGCGATGGCCACCAGGTCGAGCAGCCATTTTTCGTAGCCGGGCTCGAAGGCGGCGCCGCGCTCGGCGGCGTAGCGGATGAAGCCGCAGGCGAACTTGAAAGCGACGCCGACCGCGGCCAAATACTTGAAGGGGTAGGTTTCACCGGCGACCCAAGGGTGAATGATGATGCATTCGGGGACACGCTCGGGAATCTGGTGGTGATCGACGACGATGGTGTCGATCCCCTTCTCCTTGGCCAGGGCGATCTCGGCGGCGCAGCCGATGCCGCAGTCGACCGTGATCATGAGCTGCTCGCCTCGGGCCGCCAACAGTTCGACGGTTTCCGCGCGGACGCCGTAGCCCTCTTTTTCGCGGTGCGGGGTGTAATGCGAGAGCAGCCCCGGATCGGCGCCCATGAGTTCGGCCCCTCGGCGGAACGTCTGCATCAGGAGGACCGAACCGGTGACGCCGTCGGCATCGTAGTCGCCGTGGATGACGATCTTCTGGCCGATCTCGAGCGCCCGCCAGACGCGCTCGCAGGCCCGGCGCATGTCTTTGAAAAGAAACGGATCGTGGATGTCGCGCTCGTAGCTGGGGTCGAGAAAACGCCCGGCTTCGTCCTTGTCGACGATGCCGCGCTGCCACAACAGCCGCGCCGCGATCGGATGCAGCCCGGGAAATTTCTCACGCGCGTCCGCCGGCGCGTCCGGCGCGATCCTCCAGCGCATAGGACGCTATCAGCCGGTGAACGCCGGCCCGATGGTGCCCAAAATCGTCACCACCACCACGAGCGTCGAAAATACCGTCCAGACGATTTTCTTGATGGTCTTTCTGCGGAGTTTCATCGCCATAAAATTATTTCTTGAGTACGGCCATGTAAGCCTCGGGCGGGATGTCGATGCGGCCCGATTTCATCATGCGCTTCTTGCCCTTCTTCTGCTTTTCGAGCAGCTTGCGCTTGCGGGTGACGTCGCCGCCGTACAGATAGCCGGTGACGTCCTTGCGATAGGCGGTGATGCGCTCGGAAGCGACGATCTTGCCGCCGACCGCGGCCTGAATTTTGACCTCGAACTGCTGGCGCGGCAGCGTCTCTTTGAGCTTCTCGACGATGCGGCGGCCGACGCGCTGGGCCGAATCGGCGTAGACGATCGAGGCCAGGGCTTCGACCTGATCTTCGGCCACCAAAATATCGAGTTTGACGACGTCGGCCTTGCGGTATTCGAGGAACTCGTAATTGAGCGAGGCGTAGCCGGACGACGCGTTCTTCAAGTTATCATAGAAATCGACCAAGAGCGACGACAACGGGACTTCGTAATGCAAGATGACCCGGCCGGTTTCGTCATTGCCCAGGTATTCGGTGTCTTTGTAGAGGCCGCGCTTCTCCTGGACGAAGGCCATGATGGCGCCGAGGTGATCGCGCGGCGAAACGATATCGACTTTCATCCACGGATCTTCGATCTGCCTGATCGACGACGGGTCGGGCAGATCGGCCGGCGACTTGACGACGATGACCTCGCCCGAAGTTTTGGTGACGCGGTAGGCGACCGACGGTACGGTCACGATGACCTCGAGATTATATTCGCGCTTGAGCCTTTCCTGGACGATCTCGAGGTGGAGCAGGCCGAGCAGGCCGCAGCGGAAACCGAAGCCCAGCGCCGGCGAATGCTCGGGCTCGAACTGGAGCGCGGCGTCGTTAAGTTTGAGCCGCAGCATGGCCTCGCGCAGCTTGTCGAACTCGTCGCCCTCGGCTGGGAACAGGCCGGCGAAGACCATCGGGTTGACGGTCTTATAGCCCTCGAGCGGCACGACGTTCCTGGCTTTGTAGTCCGGCACGGTGACGGTGTCGCCGACGCGGCAGGCGGAGATGTCTTTGAGGCCGGTGACGACGTAGCCGATTTCGCCGGCGGTGATCGATTCGGCGGTCGCGTATTTCGGCGTGAAGTAGCCGACTTCGAGCGTTTCGCTGGTCGTCGAGGTCGCCGCCAGATGCATCTTGTCGGCTCGCTTGATGCTGCCGTCGATGACGCGGACGAAGGCGACGACGCCTTTGTAATCGTCGTACGACGAATCGAATACCAAGGCGCGCAGCGGCTTGGACGGATCACCCTTGGGCGGCGGCACGCGTTTGATGACCTCTTCGAGAATTTCGGGAACGCCCTGACCGGTTTTTCCGGAGGCGAAGAGGACGTCCTCGGGCGCGCAGCCGAGCAAGCGAACAAGCTCTTCGCGAGCCTTCTCGGGTTCGGCGCTGGGCATGTCGATCTTGTTGACGACCGGAATGATGGTCAGGTTCTGTTCGAGCGCCAGGTAGAGGTTGCCGATGGTCTGGGCTTGGACGCCTTGGGTGGCGTCGACCAGAAGGATCGCGCCTTCGACGGCAGCCAGCGATCGTGAGACTTCGTAGGTGAAGTCGACGTGGCCGGGGGTGTCGATCAGATTCAATAGGTATTCTTGGCCATCCTTGGATTTGTAGTGCATGCGGACCGGCTGGAGCTTGATGGTGATGCCCCGCTCGCGCTCGATATCCATCTGGTCGAGGAGCTGCGGCTGCATGTCGCGCTTGGAGACCGTGCCGGTAACTTCAATAAGCCGATCCGAGAGGGTCGACTTGCCGTGGTCAATGTGGGCGATTATGCAGAAGTTTCTAGTCCGATCCATGCGGCTTTTTGCTTTGACAGCACTATACGGTTGACTGGCTGGCCTGGCAATGTTTTTGCTTGAATAAGGCTAATTTTAGCCAAATATTACCGTCACATCCTTGACAAAGTCGGGAAAATATGCTATCCTGCCTTTAATCAATACGGTCCGGCATCGTGCCTGACTGAACCGAGGAGCTTAAATGCCCGACGCCCAGAAGAAGGTTCCTTCCGCCCAAGCCCGCCCCAAGACCATCCTGCGCAGCCGTCTGCGCGAGCAGAAGGAGGTCGCCAAGACCAAACTCAAGACGGAGGCGGCCGCCGAGGCAGCCCAGGGGGATGACATGATGAAGGCGGCGGCAATGCCGGCGGTCGAGCCGCCCGTCCGCAGCGGCGGCCAGCGCGAGCTGGTTTACATCGACACGCGGCCGCCGCTGCGGACGCCCACCTTCTCGGGCGGGTCCTCCGGCGCCAGCAAGCCCAACCGCCGCCGGCGCCGCTGACCAAGCTGGGCCGTCCCGCCGCCGGCAAAAACCTCTCGCCCGCCCCTGGATTTTCTTCAGGGGCGGCTTTTATTTATCTTGACTTTCAGACACGCCGCTGATATATTCTCGCCGGCAATTACGCCGTTTCACGTTCTTCGACAATAGGAGGAGCCATGTTCGAGCTCCATGTTGATGTGCAGGAGATTCAAAATCCGTCAGTGCCGATCCGCTGGTGCGTCGACAAGGCGACCCTGGACGCCATCAAGGCATCGGGTGCCAAGACGGCCCTGGTTCACGTCTACTGCGCCGACGGCCACACAGTGCCGCTGTCCGATGGTGGCACTTACGTTTCATTTCGTCAGCCGGGTTTGGAGCATGTCAGCGCTGAAATCGTGACGGACAAAGGCGACCGAATCGCCAAGGCCGAAATCAACTTCATGATTCCGGCCGAATGTTTCCCCAAGCCGGTGCAGGAGCGCTGGGACTATCCCTGGCTGACGATGATGATCGACCCGGCCCCGCACGACGAATGCGCCCTGCGGCGGCGGCGCTTGTTCGCCTACACGGTGCAGCCGGTGGTCGTCGGCGCTGTGCTGACGATCCGCTACGTCGTCTCGCTGGTGATCGTGACGGTCATGCTGCTCATGGGCATGCGCGGCATCGATTGGCGGGCCAACCTGAGACCCGGTCCGAGCGATTCGCTCATCGAGAACGACGGCAGCATCTTCTTGCCGCGCTGGAAGACGCCGCTGCGCTACCTCTGCCTGGCGTTCATGCCATTGCTGCTGCTCATCGTCGTCGGCATCGGCATGCTGGTTGGCCTGGATGGTGCCGATTCCTTCGGCTTTGCTCTGGCATGCTTGTTCACTGTCTTCTCCGGCGTCACCTTGGTGAACTTGATCATGGATGCAACCGGCACCGCCGCAAAAAAGCTCGAGGAGGCCAAGTACGCTCTGCCTGACGAGGCCGCGCTCAACTATCTGCTCTGCGGCGATGGCGGCCCTGCGACCCCCGCCCGCCGGCCGATCAAGCTCCGCTACCGGGCCCTCAAGGCAAAAGTCTGCCGGCCCTTCAAAGCATAACCGCCCCCTCGGGGCGGTTTTTCTTTCCTAGGCAAGCCGAGGTCGGTCGCCGTTTTCCCGCAAATGCGTATCGAAACGATCGTTCAGACCACCAAGCTGCTCGGTTACCCCAGCGAGATGTTCTTCAATGCCATCGAGGCGATCTTCGACCCGGCCCAGGCGTGTGTGCGCGGCCTTCACCTCAAGATCGACTCGTTGCAGGATGACGCCCTGGCGGTCGAATTGGGTGGTGACGAAATCCTTAAAATCGCCGAACTCATCCCGAGTAACGACGTTACCGAGCTTCTCATCGATATCGATGAGCTTTTTAATGATGATTTCTTCGTTGTTCATATGTCGCCGGGTCATGGCGGCCCGGAAAATAGCAGACGCGGTTTTATCGCGCAAGGATTTTTTTCGTCTCCCGGGCGATCATCAATTCTTCGTTGGTCGGCACGACCATGACTTTGGGACGGCCGGGCAGCGAGACCATGACCATGACCTTCTTGCGGATGTATTCGCTGCGCTCGCCGATGCCGGCGGTGAAGACGACGGCGTCGGCGCCGCCCATGATGGCCGCGAATTGGCCGACATAGCGGGCCGCGTCGTAACAGAATATCTCGATCGCCAGGCGCGCCCGATACTTGCCCTCGGCCGAAACTTTTTTCTTGAAGACGAACCCCGGCGTCGGAATTCCGGCCGCGGCCATGACCTCGCGCAGGTCCTTGTAGCCGGAAACGCCGAGCAGACCGGACTTTTTGTTGAGCACGTCGTCGACTTCGGCCTCGGACATCTTGAAGGTGCGCATCAGGTACAGCGGAATCGCCGGATCGATGTCGCCGCAGCGGGTCGACATGGTCAGGCCTTCGAGCGGGGTGAAGCCCATGGTGGTGTCGACGGCCTTGCCGAACTTGACCGCCGTGACCGACGAGCCGCTGCCCAGGTGGCAGGACACGATGCGCAATTTGCCGAACGGTTTGCCGAGCCGGCGCGCCGCCTCTTCGGCCACGAAACGGTGCGAGATGCCATGAAAACCGTACTTTCTGATCTTGTGCTTCTTGTAATACTCCCAAGGCAGCGCGTAGACGAAGGCAAAGTCGGGCAGCGTCTTGTAAAAGGCGGTGTCGAACACGGCCACGTTGGGCGCTTTCGGCAAGATCTGGCGGCAGGCGTCGATGCCCATCAAGTTCGCCGGATTATGGAGCGGAGCGAGCCGGTTGTAACCTTGGAGTTTTTTTAACACCGCCGCGGTGATCACGGTCGGTTCGGTGAAATCTTCGCCGCCATGGACGACGCGATGACCGAAGGCAGAGACCTCGGCGGCGTTGATGCCGACATCGGCAAGCGCCGCGAAGACGTGACGCAGCGCCTCTTTGTGATCGTCGACGCCCTGGGAAAAATCGCGGCGCTTCTCGGCGCCGCCGACGGCGTATTTCAGAAAAGAATCGGCCAAACCGATGCGTTCGACGATGCCGGACGCTTTCTCTTCCAGCTTCGGCCCGAACACCTTGAACTTGAGGCTGGAGCTGCCCGAGTTGATGATGAAATACATATTGTTCAGGCCAGTTCGCCGGAGCCGCCCTGCATGCCCAGGCCGGCGGCGTTGCCTTCGTCGGTATCGAGGTGGATGTTCATGCGGAAGCTGGGATCGACGCGGACATGGATCCGTTTGACGGTCATGCCGCGGTCGCCGGCGACGTTGACGGCGATGACGTCGCCGCTTTTGACGCCGATCTTGGCCGCTTCATCGTCGGAAATATGGAGATGGCGCAAGGCGACGATGGCGCCCTCGGGCAGATTGACAGACCCCTTGGGGCCGCCCACGGAACATGCGCCCGAGCCTTTGAGATCGCCCGACAAGCGCACCGGCGCCTTGATGCCGATGCGGACGGCGTCGGATTGCGCCAGTTCGATCTGGGTCTGTTTGCGGCACGGCCCCAGGACGCGACATTCGATCTCCCCCTTCGGCCCCTTGACGACGACTTTTTCCTCTGCCGCCCACTGGCCGGTCTGCGACAGCGGTTTCAAAATCTTCATGGCATAGCCGGGTCCGAACAGTACGTCCTGATCGCGCTGCGAAAGATGGACGTGACGGGCCGAAACTTCGATGGGAATGATGGCACTCATACGGCGTTATAATACCACGCTGGCTAATCCGAGGAAGACGAAAAATCCGCAGCAGTCGGTCATGGTGGTGACGAACACCGACGAGGCCAAGGCCGGATCGATCTTGAACCGCTTGAGGATGATCGGCACGGCGGCGCCGCCCAGTCCGGCGATGAAAAGATTGACGGTCATGGCGACGGCGATGACGCCGGCCAGATCCTTCTTGCCGGTCCAGGCCAGAGCCAGTCCGGCCATGATCAACCCGGTAACCAAACCGTTGATCGTGCCGGCGGCGACCTGCCTGGCGACGGCCCGCCTCGTATTCAAATGATGAAGTTCGCCGAGGGCGATGGCCCGGACGGCGACGCCGAGCGTCTGGGTGGCGGCGTTGCCGCCCATGCCGGCGATGATCGGCATGATCGCGGCCAGAATCACGACTTCGGCGATCGTCGCCTGGAACAAGCCGACGACGAACGAGGCCAGCACGGCCGTGCCCAGGTTGACGACCAGCCAGGGCAGACGGCGGCGCACGGTCACGAATACCGGGTCGGTGATGCGGTCGTCTTCGGGCACGCCGGTCAAGCGGGCGATGTCTTCGGCATACTCGCTCTCCATGACCTCGAAGATGTCGTCGGCCGTGATCCGGCCCAGGAGCCGGCCGCGCGGCCCGACCACCGGCAATTCGGTGGCGTTGTGATCGTCGAAGAGCTGGGCGACTTCGGCCTGGCGGAGCGTCGCCGGCACGGTCACGGAGGGCGCCGTCATGACCTCCTGCAGCGTCGCCGTCGCCGGAACCGAGATCAGGTGGATGAGCGGTACGACGCCGACCAGCGCGTCGTTATCGTCCACGACGTATACCGCCTGGGTTTTCTTGGGTTTGCCGCCGCCGGGCGCCAGGCTGCGCCTGACCTCCTCGATCGCGGCCTGCGGCTTGAACTTGGCCAACTCGGTCTGCATCAGACCGCCGGCGGTTTCGGCGTCGAAACCCAAGAGCGGCAGGAGGCCGCGCGGGTCGGCAACGCGCAGATCGGCGATCACCCTCGAGCGCATCGGGTCGTCGAGCATCTGGATGATATCGACGGCGTCGTCGGACTCGGCGGCCGCGATCATGACGGCGACGGCGTCCTTGGGCAGCGCGGCCAGGATCACGCCGGAGCCGTAGGCGCTCAAATGCTCGAGCACCCGGACCCGACGTTCGGGCGGCAATGCCAAAAAGAGCCGCCGCTTTTCTTTCAGCGGCAGCGTGTCCAGCAGATGCGACATCTCTTCGTCGCCGGTCATTTCGACCAGCGACCCGAGCTTGGCGTCTTCCCGCCGGAACAGGGTCTCGCGCACCTTGCGCAGGAGCTCCTTGAAATCGGGAACGCGGGGTTTGAGGGACATCATCGATCTTCGTCTTCCTTAACCGGTTCGTCGCCGTAGCGCAGAAAGGTCCTGAACAATATGCACGCCAAAGTTTTTTTGGAATCCCGGCCGACCTTCTTCAGCCGTCCGGCCGAGGTCCGGATGAAATACACGCCGTACTCGATCATCCGGGCGTTCAGCCGGACGAGCGTCTTGAGCAACCCCTTGTCGAACGGCGGGCTCGAAAGGCGCTTGTTGGTGATCTTGATGGCGTGATCCGGGCAGACGCGCTCGCAGGTCTCGCAGCCGATGCATTTTTTGAGATCGATGTAGATGCCGGGCTCGCCGAGCATGGCGATGTCAGTCTTGTGCCACGAGATCGCGTTGACCGGGCACTTCATGATGCACTCGCCGCAGCTCTTGCACAAGTCGAGATAACGGGTGACCCGGATCTTGGACGTCTCGGATGTTTTCGGACGAAAACGCGCCGGATCGGTTGAAGGATTCATAGCTTACGAAATGAGGTCGTAACCGATGGTCAGCGCCTTCTCGTTGAGCTCCTTGAGCGACGGATCCTTCTCGTATTTGTCTTTGAACGTTTTTTCGAGCGATTGGGAAAATGACTCCTTGCTCATGCCCGGAATCAGCTTGAGCATGGCCCCGAGGATGATCATGTTGAACGTCCGGGGCTTCTTGAGCCGGTTCTTGGCGATGCCGGCGGCGTCGATGGCGTACGGCTTCCACTTTTCGATGGCCGAAAAATCCTTGACCAGGAAGCTGTTGGCGACGATCTTGGTGCCGTCCTGGAGATACTCGGCGATGCGCGGAATGGCCCGCTGCGACATGACGACCCAGAGGTCGGCCTTGGTGAAGCGCGGATACGGAATCGGCTCGTCGCCGATCTGGGCGAAGGCGATCGAAACGCCGCCGCGCTTTTCAGTGCTGAAGTACGGCACGTAGACCGCCTGCTTTCCCTGGAGCCAGGCCGAGTGGGCGATGATCTTGGCGATCGACAGCACGCCCTGTCCGCCCTCGCCGCAGATGACGATTTTGAACGGCTCTTTCATAGATCAGAAGCGTCCGACCGGGTAGGCCCGGGCCAGCACCCGTTCCAGGAAGTCGAACGTCTTGTGCGGGTTGTCCATCGTTTTCCAGTTGAGGGTGCAGGGCGAAAGCACTTCGACGAAGACGAAGCCGCGGCCTTCCATGTGGAATTTGAGGGCGTCCTTCATCAGCTTGCGGAGTTCGAGCTGGCGCGAGGTGATGCCGCGGGCGACGAAGGCGGTCGGGTTGATTTCGCGGACCAGCTGCGGGCCTTTGATGAAATATTCGTCGGCGCCGCACGGAGCCGTGTCGACGATCATGCCGGGCAGCGTCGTCGGGGCTTCCTGGCCGCCGGTCATGGCGTAGACGGCGTTGTTGATGACGATGACCATGATGTTTTCATCGCGCTCGGCGGCATTCAGCAAATGTCCCGAGCCGATGGCGTAAGCGCCGCCGTCGCCGACGTAAGCGATCGTCAGGGCATCGGGGTTGGCGCGCTTCATGCCGACCATGACCGGAATGGTCCGGCCGTGGTGCGTTTCGATGGTGTCGAGATTGAAATAGTCCCAGGCCAGGAGCGAACAGCCGATGTCGACGCCGAGGGCGACTTTCTTCTGGATGCCGAGTTCGTCGATGGCGAAGCCGAGCGCCTTGAGCGCTTCGGGGTGGCCGCAGCCCGGGCAGAACAGGTGCGGCTTGGATTCGATCCGGACGCACTCGGGGAAGGCGAGGTTGTGCTCGGCGTGAGCGGCGTTCATAGTTTGGCGACGACATCGACGATCTCGCTGGGCGTGATGCCGATCGAGGGCCGGGCGTATTCGGTCAGCGGCACGTTGACGCGGCCGTATAAACAATCTTTGACGAACCGGGCCAGCTGATTGATGGCCGACTCGGCGACGACGATGCGCTTGGCTTTCGCCGCAGCTTGGCGCATGGCTTCGTCGGGAAAAGGCCGCAGCGTGATCGGCCGGAACAGCCGGGCTTTGATCCCCTTTTCGGCGAGCATCTTGATGGCCGTCTTGGCCGAAGCCGCGACGATGCCGAAGGCGACGATGAGCACCTCGGCGTCGGGATCGCCGACGACTTCATGCTCGACGATCTCGGCCGCGACCGCGTCCCAGGCTTCCTTGATCTCCAGGTTCACCTTCAGGGTCTCTTCTTCGTAGTTGAGGCAGTTGCGGAAGCAGGCGTATTCGACGCCGTCCTCGCGGCGGATCTCGAGTTCGGGAGAAGGCACCAGGCCTTCGAGCGGCCGGACGCGCTTTTTCTCAAGCATGTAGGCTTCGGGATCGATCATGGCGATCCCTTTTTCCTTGGGGTCGTAGATTTCGACTTCGCCCATCATCTTGGCCAGGTAGCCGTCGCCGAGCAAAAACGTCGGGAAGCGGTACTTCCAGGCTGTGTTGAACACTTTGATGCCGTAGTCGTACATCTCCTGGAGATTCGACGGCGCATACACGATCCGATAGCCGTTGCCGTTGCCGCCGAAGCAGGCCAAGTTGACCTCGGATTGCGAGTAGATGACGGTCGAAGTTGAGGGGCCGCCGCGCTGGTTGAGATAGGCGACGACCGGCAGGCGCATGGCTTCGGCCATCGAAAAGGCGTCCTGCATCAGCACGTGGCCCGGGCCGCCGGTGGCGGTGAACGATTTGGTGCCGGCCAAGACACCGCCGATGAGCATGAAGCTGGCGCCGATCTCGTCTTCAGCCTGCAAAAAAATCAGCCCCCGCTCCTTGCCCTTGGGACCGCAGGCTTCTTTCGACCAAAAATGAAGGACCTCGGATGTCGGCGTGATCGGATAACCGAAGAGCGCCTTGGCCCCGGCGGCGAGTGCCGCCCGGCCGAGCGCTTCGTTGCCCATCAGGAATTTTTTCTCGGCCATAAAATCGTGGAGGGCAGCCTTTAGGCTGCCTATCGATCCGAAGGATCGATTCAGCCAGGCAGCCTAAAGGCTGCCCTCCTTAGTATACATCAAAAGTCGTCGGCCCAGGGCGACTTCGGTTTCTCGGCCGGAACGTAAAAAAGATCGTCGCCCTCGAGCACGACGTTGACCATCTCGAGCTTCTGGCCGTCCCCGGCTTTGCCGACCCCGGTCGCCGCCTCGAACATCAGCCCGTGCCACTGGCAGCGGATGATCGGGCCGGCGCCGTGAAGAGTGCCGCCCATGTGCGGGCAGCGATTGACGTAGCCCTTGGGCACGCCGTCGACGTTGATGACGAAAATCTTTTTATTGTCCGCGACAAAACTCCGGGACCGGCCCGGCGGAATCTCGGAAAATTTTCCGAGCAGATGCTTTTCCATATCGGAACCTTTCAGCGCGCCCGTTTCGACCGGTCTTTCCTCTTATGTCCGAAGGTGTAGTTGAAGATGTCGTTTTTGACCGGGCCGGCGGTGCGCATGTGCAGCTCGCACAGGACGTATTTGACGGCCACGTTGAGACGGCCGTCGCGGTCGAAGCGTCGGACCGATATCGGAATCTTGTAAGTCTTGAGGATGCCGAACTTGGCTACCTTGGCGGCCCGTTCGGCGTAGTCATGATCCTCGGCCAGGGTGATCTCCTCGTCGAAGCCGTTGATGGCGTTATGCACGTCGCGCCGGGCGAAGATGCAGAAGCCTGGGGCGTGCGGGGCCATGGCGCAGGTGACCCACATGAAGTAGTTGAAGACCTCATGAAAGACCTTATCGACATGGCGGTTCGAAAGCGGTTTGATCTTGCAGGTGGCCACGCCCAGGCCGCGGCGCTGGAACTCGGCGGCCGTCATCTGCAGGAACCAGGGGTCGGGCAGGATGACGTCGGCGTCGAGGAACAAGATGATGTCGCCCTTGGCGGCGGCAACGCCGCGGTTGCGGCCGCCGGCCGGCATGGCGCCATCGACGACGACGCAGCCGTGCTCGAGGGCGATCTGGCGGGTACGGTCTGTCGAGCGATTATCAGCTACGATGACTTCGAAGTCCTTAAAAGTCTGGCTCTGGAGCGACCTTAATAAGAGGGGGAGGTAGTCCTCTTCATTATAGGTGGGGATGACGACTGAAAGCATATCCGAAATTCAGCCTAGCACATCCCGGCTGCCCTGCCACGTCGTTCGCGAACGACGTGGCGTGTCAGGGCCAACGAAGACGGTACAGGGCTATTCCGGTGGCGACAGCGACGTTGAAGGATTCCTTAGTTCCGCGCATCGGGATCTCGACCAAGGCATCTAAAAGCGGCCTGATTTCAGCCGAAATGCCTTCAACCTCGTTGCCGACGACCAACGCGATCTTGCCGGGCGGCCGATACTCGGGCAACGGAACGCCGCCGGCGCCGCATTCCAAGCCGATGACCGCGATCCCCTTTTTCTTGAGATCCTTGATGAGCCGAACCCGGTCATCGACCCGCTCCCAGGGCACGGACGATTCGGCGCCCAAGGCCGTCTTTTTAACCGCCGCCTGGTGCGGCGTGCCGGTGATGCCGCAGAGCCAGACCCGCTCGACGCCGAAGCCGTCGGCGGTTCGAAGAATGGCGCCGACATTGTGCAGACTCCTGATATTGTCTAGGATGAGGCCGATCATATGAAGTTCGGGGATTCGACGACGCTGAAAATCTCTTCGGTCGATAAGAAGGGCCGCGGCTGCGGCGAGGTCGGCGGACGCCAAGCCTGCGCCCACTTTACGATACCCGAGGAAGTTGTCGAGGCACGGCTGCTGTCGCGGCGCCAAGGCAAGCTGATGTTCCAGGTCGAACGCGTGGTCGAGCCGTCGCCGGCCCGGGTGACGCCGCGCTGCCCTTACGCCGGCCGCTGCGGCGGTTGCGCCTGGCAGCAGTTCGACTACGGCCGCCAGATCGAACTCAAACGCGGCCTGGTGAACGCGGCGCTGGCCGCCGGCGGCATCAGGCATCGCATCGAGGCGGTCATGCCGGCGCCCGAACTCTTTTACTACCGCAACCGCATGGACTATTGCGTCGGCCCGCGCGGTGAACTCGGTTTGAAAGAGCCGGGCCGCTGGAACGCCTACCTCGACCTCGATGACTGCTACCTGCTGTCGCCCGATGCCGTGAAGCTGATGAACGCCTTCCGCGGCCTGATGAAAAAGATCCCGCTCGAACCCTGGAACTCCGCCGCCTACAATGGTTACGCACGCTACCTCGTGATCCGCGAGGGCAAGCGCACCGGCAAACGGATGGCGACGATCGTCACTTCCGACGCCCCGCTCCCGGCGCGCCAGGAGATCATCGACGCCCTGGCGCCGTTCGCGACCACCATCTACCACGGCATCAATCCGACCATCACCGACCTGTCGCTGGCGCCGCGGCTCGAACTGATCCACGGCGACGAATTTTTGGAAGAAAAAATCGCCGGGAAATCGTTCCTGATCCACCCGAACTCGTTTTTCCAGACCAACACGGTCATGGCCGAAAAACTGTACGAGACGGTGGCCGAATTCCTGTCGAAAGACCGGCCTAAAACGCTCCTCGACCTGTACTGCGGCGTCGGCTTCTTCGGCATCGCCCTGGCCGGCCGGGCGCAAAAAGTGGTCGGCATCGAACTCGACGCCGAAGCCATCGTCATGGCCGGTAAAAACGCCGAACGGAACGGCGTCGCCAACATCGCCTTCGAAGCGGCCAAGGCCGAGAGCCTGGTCTGGGAACGCGAGCGGCCCGACGCCGTCATCGTCGATCCGCCGCGGGCCGGACTGCATCCCAAAGTGATCGGCTCGCTCTTGGCGCACAAGCCCGAGCGGATCGTCTACGTTTCATGCAATTACGAAAGCTTCGTGCGCGACTTCGCCGACCTCGGCAAAGCCTACGACCTCGAGGAAGTGCGGGCCATGGACATGTTCCCCCACTCGCCGCACGTCGAGCTGGCGACCAACCTCCGCAGGAAAGAAAACGCCCCGGCGATCGGCGGGGCGGCGTGAGCGGGTCAGTTGAGGCGGATCTCCGGCGCGACGGGAATGGCGCCGGAGCGGCCGGTCTCGAGCGCTCGCTCGAGGGAGAGGAAGTCGAACGGCAGCAGCGGCGGCAGCAGCGAATCGCCGTAGGCGTTGATGCGCCGCATCTTTCGGTCCTTCTCCCGAAGTTCGACGGTTTCCATGATGCCCGCCAGGATTTCCCGGCGGACCGCATTCTTGAAACGGCGCGAGAACCGCATCGTTCTGACCTCATGGTTGGCGGCCGAGGGATGTCCCGGCCGCAAGTTAACTCGAACGTACCATGGCGGTTTCGACCCTGGCAAGACACGTCGGTCGCGACCGACG
>JACQSM010000022.1 GCA_016205965.1 Candidatus Uhrbacteria bacterium | reverse complement strand
CGCATCCACCCCCTCGTCTGCACGGCGTTCAACGCCGACTTCGACGGCGACCAGATGGCCGTCCACGTGCCGTTGACCGAAGAGGCCAAGGCCGAGGTCCGAACCCGCATGGTTTCGGTCCGCAACCTGCTCAAGCCGGCTACCGGCCAGCCGGTCATGCGCCCTGACAAGGACGTCGCCTGGGGCATCTTCTACATGACCACCATGGTCGCGCCGCCGAAGGATCGCGAGGCCCGATCGTTCGGGGCTCCGGAGGAGGCTGTCCTGGCCTACCGCCTGCGCAAGATCGATCTGCGTGAAACCATCCGCGTCCGCTTGAAGCCGGGCGAAAAGCCGACCGAAACCAACGTCGGCCGCATCTTCCTGAACCGCGGTTTGCCCGAGGGCTACGGCTTCGTCAACGACCAGCTCGATGCCAAGAAGCTGACCGAAATCGTTCGCAATATCCTCGAGAATTACGGACCGGATCGCACTGCCGCCATGCTCGACGAGGTCAAGTCGATCGGTTTCCATTACATCACCAAATCAGGATATTCCTGGGGCATGGCCGACCTGCCGTTCATCCCCGACAAGCGCGTCCTCACCGAAGAGGGCGACCACATGGTCGAAGAGATCGAGAGCCAATACCTGGAAGGCTTGCTCACCCAGAGCGAGCGCCACGCCAAGATCGTCGACGTCTGGACCAACATCAAGGATCGCGTCACCAAGCTCTCTAAGGAGCGCTTGCCCAAGACCGGTTCGGTCGCATCCATGATCGACTCCGGCGCCCGCGGTTCGTGGGGCCAGCTGACGCAGATCATCGGCATGAAGGGCTTGGTGTCCAACCCGGCCGGCGACATCATCGAACTGCCGGTCAAAGCCAACTTCAAGGACGGCTTCGATGTTCTCGAATACTTCATCTCGACCCACGGCGCTCGTAAGGGTCTGTCCGACACCGCCCTCCGTACGGCCAACGCCGGCTACCTGACGCGCCGCCTGGTCGACGTGGCCCAGGATATCGTCGTCCGCGCCGACGACTGCGGCGACACCACCGGCGTCATGATTACCATCAAGGAAAGCGAAGAGATCGGTGAGAAGATTCACAACCGCGTTCTCGGCCGCTATACGCTCGCCGCCATCAAGGACGTCGACGGCAAGGTTCTGGTCGAAGCTAATACGCTGATCACCGAACCGCTTGGCCGCATGCTGGCCAAAGCCGACTTCAAAGAAGCCCATGTTCGCTCGGTCCTCGAGTGCAAATTCGCCCGCGGCATCTGCCGCCGCTGCTACGGCTACGACCTGGCCTACAACAAGGAGGCCGAGATCGGCACCGCCGTCGGCATCATCGCCGCCCAGTCGATCGGCGAACCCGGCACCCAGCTGACCATGCGCACGTTCCACACCGGCGGCGTGGCCGGCCTCGATATCACCCAGGGCCTGCCTCGCGTTGAAGAACTTTTCGAAGCCCGCCCGCCGAAGCGCCGGGCTTTCATGAGCGAGGTCGCCGGCAAGGTCAAAATCGAAGAGGTCGAACGGAACATGGTCGAAGGACCCGGCGGAGAAAAGGTCTTGGCCTCGTTCGTCGGCCATAAGATCGTCCGCGTCAACTATGTCGAAGAGGACGGCGAGACCTACAAGGTCGGCAGGGAGGACGTGGTCAAGGTGAAGGATGGCAAGAAAGTCGATGAGGGCGTCGTCGTGGTCGAACGGGCCAACGGCGAACCGTTGACGGCCAAGGTGGCCGGCACCGCCAAGGTCGGCGAGAAGGCCGTCCGCATCGTCCGCGAGACCGAAAAGACCCGCGAATACATCATCCCGCCGGGCTACGTTCTGTACGTCCGCGATGGAGACATGGTTGAAGCCGGCCAGCCGATCACCGAAGGCGACCTCGATCCGACCCAGCTCTTCCGGCTGCGCGGCAAAGAGGCCGTCCAGAAGTACATCCTCAAGTCGGTCCAGTCGATCTATACCTCGCAGGGTCAAAAGCTCAACGACAAGCACATCGAGATCATCGTCCGCCAGATGTTCTCGCGCGTCCTGGTCCGCGACTCCGGCGACACCGAACTGTTGCCGGGCGAAGTCATCGAGAAGGCCCAGATGCTCGAGGAGAACGAACTCGCCGCCAAGCGCAAAGGGCGTCCGGCCGAGGGCGAGGAGCTTTTCCTGGGCATCACCAAGATCTCGTTGACGACCCGCAGCTTCCTCTCGGCGGCATCGTTCCAGGAGACGGCTCGCGTTCTCATCAACGCCGCCATCACCGGCAAGATCGACCGCCTCGAAGGCCTCAAGGAAAACGTCATCATCGGCCGCCTCATTCCGGCCGGCACCGGCTTCGGAGTCGTGCGCCAACCGGCCGCCGAAGCGGTGTGAGATAAAAGTGAGATTAGATAATCAGGAGGCAGGCCTTCAGGCCTGCCTGCAGGGAGGGCGGCCTGAAGGCCGCCCTCCTGATTTTTCATGCCCCGAAATCCCCGGGCCAAGGCCCGGGGAGTGTCATTCAACTTATTTGACACATGCATTTATGTCGGTGTAAGAAATGTCAGCCATGATTTGCCAGGAGGCTGAGTTCAGGTGTACCGTAAGTGTACACTTAAATTCCAACTCATTATGACCACAAGATTCATCGGAATGAAGGATTTTCGTCAGAATATGGCATCGATTATGATGACGGCCCGCAAGAAAAACCAGCGTCTTATCGTTTTGCGTAAAAATCAACCTATGTTTGAGTTGCTTCCCCTGGATCCGGAACAGCTTGAACTAGAAAAATTTCTTCCCGAGATAGAGGCTGCACGCGAGGAGATACGGCAGGGAAAATTTTACACCCTTGAGGAGGTGCGTAAGAAGTTGAGGCTGAAAAAGTTATGACATTCAAGCCAATCTTTTCGCCAGCCGCGCTTGATGACCTTGAGAGTTGCGATGGAAAAATCGCCCACAGGATTACAAAGAAAGTCCATGAGTACTGCTCGATGCCGAATCCATTCGTCTTTGCTAAAGTATTGACCGGCCACATGGCCGGTCTTTATAGATTCAGAGTCGGAAAATATCGCGTCATTTTTGAAATTGATGCTCAAGGTGAGGTGACTGTCCTAATGATCTTACGCATCAAGCATCGGCGCGAGAGCTATCGTTAACGGCTGGCGACTTTCGGCCCGAAGGCCTAAAATGCCCCATTATGTCCCGCCATTCCAAGTGGTCGAAAATCAAACATCACAAGGGTCCCGCCGACGTGAAGCGGGGAGCCGTATTCACTAAGCTGGCCAAGAATATCACCGTCGCCGCCCGCGATGGCGGGGGAGACCCGAATTTCAACTTCCGATTGCGTATGGCCGTCGAACAGGCTCGGGCCGCCAACATGCCCAAAGACAACGTCGAAAGGGCGATCAAGAAAGGTGCCGGGGAGGCTGGCGGCGAACAGATCGAGACCGTCTATTACGAGGGCTTCGGACCCGGCGGCGTTGCCGTCCTGGTCGAGGCCTTGACCGACAACCGTAATCGCACCAGCGGCACCATCAAGCACGCTTTTTCGGCTAACGGCGGCAATATGGCCGGCGTCGGGGCCGTTAAATGGATGTTCGATGCCAAAGGGGTGATTCGGGTCGAGCGGTGGTCGCCTCTTTCGGAGGCCGAAGAGCTGGCCCTGATCGATGCCGGCGCCGATGATATGCAATCGGAGGACGGCGAATTGGCCGTCACTGGCGGCACTGACGGCCTGGCCAAGCTCAAGGAGGCCGTCGACAATCTCGGCTTGAAGGCGGCATCGGCCGAAATTGAATGGATCGCCAAGGAAAAAGTTTCGTGGCCCGAGGCTGAAGCCAAGGAAAATCTGGTGGAAATGCTGGCGGCTCTCGAGGATGACGAGGATGTGAACGCGGTGTATTCTAACCTTGCATAAGGGTTAGCCATGTCCGCAATCTATCTCGGCATCGATCCCGGCATCGCCGATACCGGCTACGGCGTTGTCGCCGCCTTGCCGGGCGGTGACCGCTGCCTGGCCTATGGCAGCATTCGGACGCCGGCCGGCGCCGACCCGGCGGCGCGTTTGTTGGCGCTTGCCCGCGAGCTCAACGCGGTCATCGCGAAGTATCGGCCGTCCCAGGCGGCCCTCGAGCGCGTCTATTTTTCTAAAAACGTGAAGACCGCCTCGATCGTGACCGAAGCCCGGGGCGTGATCCGCCTGTGCCTGGCCCAGACAGCCGTGCCCTGCGTCGAATACAACCCTTCCGACGTGAAGTTGGCCGTTTGCAGCCACGGAACCGCAGCCAAGACCCAGGTCCAGAAGATGGTCATGACCCTTCTCGGCCTAAAAGAGATCCCTAAGCCTGACGACGCCGCCGATGCCCTGGCGCTGGCCCTGACCATCGCCCATTCGCGCATTATGACGAGGGTCGCCGAAGACAGACTATGAAACGCTCCGAGATCCGCAAGGACTACATCCAGGAAAAATACGTCATCGTCGCGCCGCGGCGGGCGCATCGTCCCACGGGTCCGGCGCCGGCCTGCGCGTTTTGCGATCCGTTGATCGGCCGCGAGAAGGCGATCATGACCGTCGGCGATAAAAATAATTGGCGGGTCAAAGTTTTAGCCAACAAGTTCCCTTCGGTTACGAAGATCAACCCCAAGGCCTACGGCATCCAAGAGATCGTGGTCGAGGCGCCCGACCACCGGACGCATCTTGAGGATATGTCGGAGGACCGCATCGCCGAGGTTCTCGACGTTTATGCCGCTCGCACGGCCGCCTTGTCCGAAGATCCGAAGGTCCAGTACATCATGATTTTCAAAAATAACGGCGGCCGGGCCGGGGCTTCGATGAGCCATGCGCATTCGCAGATTTTCTCGACCGATTTCATTCCGCCGCATCTTCTCGAAAAGTCCGAAAAGGTTTTCGAATACCGTCTCAAACGCGGGACTTGCGTCTACTGCGACATCCTCGCCGCCGAGTCCCGAGGACCGCGCCGCGTCTACGCCGGCGAGCACGTGGTCGCGTTCACGCCGTACGCCTCGATGCACAATTATGAACTCTGGATCCTGCCGCGCCGGCACTTCGACAATATCACCGACGCCAACGACCTTGAAAAGCGCGAATGGGCCAAGGTGTTGAAAGGCGCCCTTGAGGCCATTTCCGCCCTCGGCCTGCCTTACAACTATTATTTCCATCAGGTCATCGAGGACAATGACCAGCATCTCTACATGAAGATCACGCCGCGCGGCTCGACCTGGGCCGGCGTCGAAATCGGCTCGGGGATCATCATCAATCCGGTTCCGCCTGAAGACGCCGCCAAGCATTATCGAAAAGCGATGGGGGAATAGCCGAAACGAAAAAGCCGGACGCCGTGTCCGGCCTTTTCGTTGGAGCGGGCGAAGGGAATCGAACCCTCGTCGCAGGTTTGGAAAACCCGAGCTCTACCATTAAGCTACACCCGCACGAACCTATTTTATCAGAACCAATGCGCCGCCTTTGATTCCTCGAATCGGACTCGGTCCCCCGATGTCGATGCTCCAGTGAAGTTCTCGATAGATGATGCCGTCTTTTTCCAAGGCCTTCTTCCATCTCTCGATAGGCACCGACCAGTATCCGTCCGGCTGATTCGGCAGTTGCATCGTCACATCTTCTTCATCAAAGACGTGAATGGCGAGACCGGGCGATCGGAGCGCATCAAATGAGTTTCGCAACACGTCCCATTGTTTTTCCGTCTCGATGAACTTCAGGACGACATGTCCGAAAGCGACGTCGTAGGGCGGGTTGGGGAGAGCGGTGGTGATGTCGTGCTGCACCGCGCCCTCCTCGTCCTTTAGATGCTCCGCTTCGATGTCGAAGGTGGTCAATTCGACATCCTTCTTGAAGGCCGCTTCGAACATCCGTTTGTGGTGGCCTACGAAACGCGGATCAGCGCATCCCAGCACGGCAACGCGAACGGGGACGTGTCCGGGACGGAAGTCGACGGCGTCGAGTATCTTCGCCAGCTCGATTTTTTTTGCCTCGGCGCGCCGAGCCAGATCTTCATCGGAGCGCCGGAGATAATTTTGATGATACCTCGACAGTGTCATAAACGTTGGTCGGGGCGGAGAGATTCGAACTCTCAATCCCTTGGTCCCAAACCAAGTGCCTTACCATTAGGCCACGCCCCGATGAATAGCCTGACCATGGTATCGCGGGTTCGAATAAATTGAAAGCCCGTGCAGAACACGGGCTTTCAATGGTGCCGAGGGCCAGGATTGAACTGGCGACGCAAGGATTTTCCTTTTACTCATGCTTGGGTTACCCCAAGGATCGGACTATATCATCACCCCGAAGGGGTGCCGGGCGCTAACGCAGGATTATCGTTGGGACTCACCTGCTAGTCTCTACACCTTATCGCGGACCCATCGCCCTCGCGATCTTGGCTCGGGATTGCCCGGCCTTGCGGCGGGGTTTCCCCGAATTCACCCGGTTATTGCCTCCGCATTGCTGCGGAGCGGACCGAAATTCAGTCCTTCGCTCTACCACTGAGCTACCTCGGCAAGGTGCAGCGGCAGGGCCTGTCGCCCCTTGGCCCGGAAACAGGTCTCGCCGCTTCACGCTAATGCTCTCTCGTCCCGCTGTGCGGCAGGCGCTCCTCGAGCAGCTCTTTCGGCGGGTTCGCAGTGGCCCACTTGCGGATGGTGTAGACGAAGCGGCTGATCACGAAGAAGGTCAGGAACACGAATCCGGTGGCCAGCACCGCCTCGTAATACATCCCCATGCCGACGGCGATGCCCAGGCCGCTGACGACCCACAAGGTCGCGGCCGTCGTCAGGCCGACGACGCCGGATTTCGATTCGGTCCGGAGGATCGCGCCGGCGCCGATGAAACCGATGCCGGTGATTATCTGGGCGGCGATGCGGGTCGGATCCACGGTCTTGCTTTCAGGAAAAAGTTCGAGCGCCTTGATCGAGGCGATCGTCATCAGCGTCGAGCCGATGCCGACCATCACGTTGGTCCGAAGACCGGCCGGCTTGTTGCGGTACTCCCGCTCCATGCCGATGAGCATCGTAAGGACGGTGATGATGAGAAGCCGGATCAGGACTTCTTCGTGCGTGATGACCATATGTTGGCGTTAAACGATAGCCGCTTTCTGGTGGGCGTGGATGGAGTCGAACCATCGACCTTCACATTATCAGTGTGACGCTCTAACCAACTGAGCTACACGCCCCTGCCCACCAGAAAGCGGCGATCCCTTCCTTCACGGAAGAACTTTAGCACACCGTCTCATTTTGGCAAGATTCAGCCGTTAAAACACCAACAGCCTTGGCCGCGAGGTTGGCAAGAGATTGTGACGAAAACAGCGAAGCGTTCCGAAGGCGTAGTCTTGCACTACGTCGAGGAACGCTTCGCTGTTTGCAGTCCAATATCTTGCCAACTTAGACAATATGATCGAGATGGGAACCGTTATCTATTCAAGGTTCGGCTCCGACTTGCGTCGGACCGAATCGACCTAGGAGATCTCGTATGAGGACGAGACTCTGTGGCATCGAGGAGGCATATGCGCTCCTCGATGATACAACTCCCTAGAAAGGAGGTGATCCAGCCCCAGCTTCCGCTAGGGCTGCCTTGTTACGACTTCGCCCCTATCACTGGTTTTACCTTCGGCACGCGATCGCGTACCTTCGGGTACCCCCAGCTCTCTTGGCGTGACGGGCGGTGAGTACAAGACCCGAGAACGTATTCACCGTGCCGTGGCTGATGCACGATTACTAGCGATTCCGGCTTCATGGAGTCGAATTGCAGACTCCAATCCGAACTGAGAACAGCTTTGATGGGATTAGCTCCGTCTCGCGACTTGGCGGCCCATTGTACTGTCCATTGTAACACGTGTGTCGCCCAAGGCGTAAGGGCCATGCTGATTTGACGTCGTCCCCACCTTCCTCCCCGTTATCCGAGGCAGTCTCCCAAGAGTGCGCTCCTTGCGGAGCTGGCAACATGGGATAGGGG
>JACQSM010000019.1 GCA_016205965.1 Candidatus Uhrbacteria bacterium | reverse complement strand
CTTGGTGATCGAGGCGATCGATCGAATATCATCGGCGCGGTTCGACAGCAGCACTTTGCGGGTGGCGGCGTCGATCACCAAGACGGAATGGGCCGAGAGCCCGGAGAAGTCGAAGGCCGCGGTGTCGATCGCGACGGGCGCGCGCGCCGCATTCCGTTCGATCAGAGCCTTGGGCAAGACGACCGAGGCTCGGCCGTACCAAGCGAGCTCGTTGGGAAACTCCTTGCGGCCGTAGCGCCGGGCCCAATCTTCAACCGTATTCATGCCGGCCGCGACCATGGCGGCATTGCCCCGGCCCTCGGGAAAGGCGGCCTGCAAATCGGGACGGCCGGCGATGATTTCCGCGAGTTTATTCTTGGCAAAGACGCCCTCGTCATCGAGGGCGCGCGCCGGCGCCGCCAAAACGACCGCCGCCGCGAGCGCCAAAAAAATCGAAAGATGTCGAGCTGTAGGCCGCATGACGATCAGTATACCTGCCGCAAATCGATACCGGTGTAGTAGTACTGCAAGATTTCGCGCCAACCGAAACCGGAATTGGCCCGGCCGACGGCATCCGAAGCCGACATGCCGACGCCGTGGCCCCACATGGTCTTGCCGAGATCGTAGGGTGCCGGCTTCGTGATCAACCAGGGCCGGCTGCCGTACCAGACTTCGCTCCAGGAGCGCGTCCGTCCTTCCGAACGCGAGAAATACGGCGTGACCGCGATCTCGCCGTTCCAGGTCGCCGCGATGCCGCGCGTCTCCTCGGCGGCCCTGACCACGTTCGGCCGAACCAGTTCGGAGGCATAGCCCTTGTACACCTGGTCATTGCCGGTGCGATTCACATGATGAAACTCCGACTGATGCTTGCCGCCGACCGAAACGACGTAGAGAGCGTAGGTGCGGAAGGCCGTCACCAACGCTTTCTGGAATTCGGACGGAGAGGCGTTCGACGTTTCGGCCAAGCCGCGCACATAGTCTTCCATCGGCAGTTCTTCGATGATCCAAAGGCGATTGCTGATGGGCGTGTAACGCACCTCGATCGAGCCGCGGTATTTGTTGAAATTGATGCTGGTATCCCAGGCCGGACGATTATCCATGTTCTGGATTTCCAGGACGTTACCGGGCTGATCGGGCACGAAAACGACATGCTGGCTCGAAGTGAAGGCGAAGTCGCCGTTCCTCACCGTCGTCATCTTGGAAGCGAAGTCGAAATGGACCGCGGTGACGCCGGACAACGAACGAACCGACGAGCCGTCGCCGCTCCGCAGCGTGTACGTTCCGGGGGCGGCGAGCACGATAGGCAAGGTCATGTCATCGATGGCGTTGCCGGATTTGTTGCAGGAGGGCAGATCGTCGCGCGGCGGCTGATTCCACGGCGCCACGGAGGTGGTCGGCCTGTCCCACTGCGGCGGGATGTAGCAGATACCGACCCGGATGTTGGGGCCGCGATTGCCGGAGCCGGCGAACTCGCTGGCGAGATGCGGCGCGCTCGACGGCGGGGGTTCGTCTTGGGTAACGGCGACCGGAAATTCGAGAACGCCGCCATCAACCATGAGATCGCTCGAGGCCAGCTCGAAACGGGGCGTGAATTTGCCGCCGGTCGAGGGAGCCTTGAATGAAAAAGTGAAGAAGGCCACGCCGCCGGGTTTCACTTCGCCGTCGAGCAGGCTGGTGACGACGTCGCCCTTCCAGGAATCATGGCGGAAGTTGATGCGAGCCACGTCGGAGGCCGCCCGCAGCACCACGCCGCTCTTCTTCCAGGCGACGCGGCCGATGTTTTTGAAAGCGACCTTGAACTCATGGATGTCGCCGCCGTCGAGGCTTAGATCGTCTTCGCTCACCAGGAGCTTCATGGCTTTGTAGCCGGGCGCGATCTGCTTGCCGTCGCGCGGTACCAGGCCGTCTTTGACGGCGATCTCGACGACGAACTGGCTGCCATCGACCCAGGCGGCGTCTTCAGCCGCGATAATGAACGTTTCTTTGTATTTTCCGGGTTCCAGCGGGGCGTAAAGATTGAACGAGAAGCGGCCGATCTGACCCGGTTTGACTTCGGCGTCTTCGAGCCGCGCCGGCTGGCGCTCGTTCATCCAGGAAGTGTCGTAAAAAACGCTCTTCCGATATTTCGGACCGTAAGTATAGACGGAGAGAAACTGCTTGCCGTCGCGCTTCCAGGCCGACTTGCCGGTGTTTTTGAATCCGATAATGAACTTGACCGTCTCCCCCGGTGCCATTTCGAGTTTCTGCTCGGATCGAATCAACTCTTTGGCCACATATGACTTCACCGGGACCGCGGCAGCTTTCTTGACCACTGGTTTCGGCACGATCTTGGTCGCGGCGGAGGCGGATTGCCCCCCCACCAGCAGCGCAACGGAAAATAAAAAGACCGCCATCGCTCGGACTGCGGTTGCAACCGTGGACTTATTGTAGGCGCGGCTGATCATAGCGAAATTCGGTTTTTGTTTGTCGCGCTCTTCATAATTATAGCAATTTTTGCGATCATGGTCAAAGGTAATGTTGCCTGAATTTCATGACACTTGCACGATCCATCATCGGTAACGCCGCCGTCCAGGTTCTGGGCAAATTCGCCGGCACGGCCATCGCGCTCGTCACCGTGGCGATCATGACCCGCCACCTCAAGCCGGAGGGCTACGGCGCCTTCACGACGGTCATTTCCTACCTGCAGTTCTTCGGCACGATCGTCGACTTCGGCCTGACCCTGACGATGATCCGGATGATCTCGGAGTCGGGCGCGGATGAAAAGAAGGTCGCCTCGAACATTTTGACTATTCGGGTGGCCAGCGGCGCCGTATTCTTCGGCATCGCGCCGCTGATCGCCCTGCTGTTTCCCTACTCGGCGGAAGTAAAGACCGGCATCGGCATCGCCACCGTTTCCTACCTCTGCATCGCGCTTTCCCAAGTCCTCATCGGCGTTTTCCAGAAGCATCTCGAGGTGCGCATGGCGGCCGTGGCCGAAGTCTCGGGCCGGCTAGTGCTGCTGGCCGGCACCGCGCTGGCCGCCGTCACCGGCGCCGGCCTGACCGCGTACATCGTCGCCCTGACCGTCAGCAACCTGGCCCAGTTCGTCTTGAGCGTCATCTTCGTTCGGCGGCTGGTGCCGATCCGGCTCGAAGTCGATTTCGGGCTCTGGAAAAAAATCATCTCCCAAAGCTGGCCGATCGGCGTTTCGATCATCTTCAACCTCATCTATCTGAAGGGCGACGTCCTCGTACTCTCTTTGTATCGACCGGATGCCGAGATCGGCCTCTACGGCGCCGCCTACAAAGTACTCGACGTCATCACCGTGATTCCGATGATCTTCATGGGCCTGGCGCTGTCGCCGCTGACCAAGGCCTGGACCTCGGGCAACCGCGCCGACTTCTCTTGGAAGCTGGGCCGCGCCTTCGACTTCCTGACCATGCTGGCCCTGCCGATCGTGTTCGGCACCTACGCCGTCGCCGACGACCTCATGGCGCTGGCCGCCGGAGCCGACTTCCGCCCGTCCGGCCATTACCTGGCGATTTTAATGATCGCGGGCGCGACGGTGTTCTGGAGCGGCCTGTTCGGCCACGCGGTCGTCGCCCTGAACTTGCAGCGCAAGATGATCTGGGGCTACGCCGCCGACGCCGCCATCTCCCTGCCGCTCTACTTCGCCTTCGTGCCGGGCTACGGCGCCCTGGGCGCGGCCTGGGTCACCGTTTTCTCCGAAGTCCTCATCACCATCATCACCACCGTCGTCGTCCTTACCTATACGAAGACGCGGATCGGTCTCGGAACTTTCTGGCGCAGCGCCGCGGCATCGATTTTGATGGCGGCCGCCCTCGTCGCCATCGCCCCGATGCCGGTTTTGCCGCGCATCGCCGTCGGCATGGGCGTCTATGCGGCCCTGCTGTACCTCTTCGGGGCCGTCACCAAAGAGATGCTGCGGACTTTTTTTCCGAGAAAAGTTTGACGGAGCGCTCGGCATCTCCGTAAAATAGCAGCGAGTTCATTCTTAATGTCATTCCGTCCGCCGTGCGAAACACGCCGGCGAACGCGCACCTCGTTGTAAACAGCTTTCGCTACGGCTCCGGCGTTCGCCGCCGACGCCAAACAGGAGGCTTACCACGTCTCCTTCGTTCCGCAGAAAGTTTTTTTCACCAAAGGAGTCGGACGCCACAAAGAAAAACTGCAATCATTCGAGATGGCCTTGCGGGACGCCGGCATCGAGAAATGCAACCTGGTCACGGTCTCAAGCATCTATCCGCCGGGCTGCAAGATCCTCTCGCGCGAAAAGGGCGCCCAAGAACTCAAACCCGGACAGATCACTTTCTGCGTGATGTACACGAATGCCACTAACGAACCGAACCGTCTGATCGCGACCTCGGTCGGCCTGGCCCTGCCGGCCGAACACAGCCAATACGGGTACTTGTCCGAACACAAATCTTTCGGCGAGACCGAAGAAAAGGCCGGCGAATACGCCGAAGACTTGGCCGCCTCCATGCTCGCCACCACCCTCGGCATCGAGTTCGACTCGAACACCGCTTGGGACGAGCGCGAGAAGCTGTACAAGGCCAGCGGGAAGATCATCCGCACCTCGAATACGACGCAGTCGGCCATCGGGGATAAGAACGGGCTTTGGACTACCGTGGTTGCTGCAGCGGTTTTCTTGCCGTAATTCCAAGATCAACAACACATGTCCGTTGCCCTGGGAGCATTCGTAGCCTTGTTGCCAACATATCTTAT
>JACQSM010000021.1 GCA_016205965.1 Candidatus Uhrbacteria bacterium | reverse complement strand
ACCAGGAACGGCTCGACGCCCATCTCGGTAAAGCGCGGGAAAGCGGTGGCGGCGTCGTTGGCGTGCATGGTCGAGAGCAGCAGATGGCCGGTCAAGGCGGCATTGACGGCGATGTCGGCGGTGTCGTTGTCGCGGATTTCGCCGACCATGATGATATCCGGATCCTGGCGGACGATCGAGCGCAGGCCGGTGGCCGAGGTCAGGCCTTTTTTGGCGTTGACCTGGATCTGCTGGACGTGCTCGATCTGGTACTCGACCGGGTCCTCGATCGTCATGATGTTGACTTCGGACGAATTCAGCGTCTGAAGGGCGGCGTAGAGCGTGGTCGTCTTGCCCGAACCGGTCGGCCCGACTACGAGAAGCATGCCGAACGGTTTTTCGGCGGCGCGCCGGACTTTTTCGAGGTCGGACCCGGCCAGGCCGATATCCTCGAGCGGCAGGCGCCGCGAGCGCTCGGCCAGCAGGCGAAGCACGACGTTCTCGCCGGTGGTCACCGGCACGATCGAGACGCGAACGTCGAAACGGCCGCGGTCGTTCTGAAAATCGAAGCGGCCGTCCTGCGGAGCCTCGTGTTCGTCGGTCCGGAGGCGCGACATGATCTTGATCCGGAAGACGATGTTTTCATGGAGGCTCTTGGGGTAGGCGGCGACTTCGTGCAGGACGCCGTCGATCCGATAGCGGACCGAAACGCCGGCCTCGAGCGGCTCGAAGTGGATGTCGGAGGCGCGGTTGTCGTGGGCGTATTCCAAAAAAACATTGACCAAGCGGACGATGTTGAGTTCATCGCCGGGATTGGCGCGCAGGTCGGCGATCAGCTTCTTGAGCAGCAGGCCGCGGTCGCCGCTGTAATGATGGAGGGCCTCGTCCATGCCCGAATGCGTCGCATAATGGACTTCGACTTTCCGGCCGGTCTTGCGTTCGAGCAGCTTGAAAAATTCGTAGTTATCGAGGTTGGTAGTGGCGACCTTGACGACACCTTCGCCGAAATCGAAGATGACCGCCTGCTGGGCCCGAGCGGCCGCCTCCGGGATGAGCTGAAGAAGGTCGTCGGCGATCTTGACCTTGGACAGATCGACGAAATGGCGGTCGAACCAGGCGGCCACCGTTCGACCGAGGTGATCGTCCGAGAGCAATCCCCGGTCGACCAAGACCCGTTCGACCGGTAATTTCGCCGTCTCGGCCTCCTTCACGGCGGCGGCGAAATCGGCCTGGCTGACGTGACCCGGACGGACGAACAGGTCGCGGAGTTTCTCGACGGGAATCGGCATAGGTGAAACCGCCGGCGCCTCTCAAGGCACCGAGTAATTGCAGTATAGCAAAAAAGGCGGGCAATGCCTCAGCCCCTTGACATGCGCACCCGGCCTCCTTAGCATGGTCGTGCCGCGCTCCCGCGGAAAACGAGGAGGTTTGTCATGACGCGCCGACGTGTCGCCGACGAACACTATGGTTTGCTGTGCCGCCGCATCGATGAAGTGAAACGCAGGGTCGATGAGGGCAACGCCCCTTTTGACGCCACCATGGAGGGACTGCAGATACTGCTTCAGGGCGGCGACAATCCATTGGTCCAAGAGGAGACCGAGCCCCGCATCTGGCGGACCGAGGTCGACTATGTCACGCCGATCGACGAACAGATCGAGAAGTTCGGCCAGCGTCGACGCGTCGACTTGAGAGTGCCGTGGCTCGGCGACGAATATTTTCCGAGCCCCGGCGGCATGCCGTCGGCCGTGCTCAACATGGAGTTCAAGCTGTTCGAACGGCCCGTGCCGCTTTCGGAGGCGCCGGCGAGCCTGAAAAAGCACGGTTACCGCGGTCTCACTGCCCACGAACTCGTCGGCTTCGCCGTCAATCATGACCGGCTGCGTCCGCAAATGCCGACCCCGGCCGTCAACCAGGTCATGTGCCACGTGAGCGGCGGCCACTACGTCGCTTGCCTGGAAGCCGCCGGAGATATCGAGGCCTTCAATGTCATGATCTACGGCAAGGGCATCGCGCTCAGCCGCTATCTCGCCGTCAAAGTCTGACATCACCTCCGCCGAGGTGATTTTCTTTTTCGCCGAAAGACAATCGGTTCTGACTATCGATGAAAGCGAAATTGTTTGGCGATGCTTTCACACAAACTAGGTGAACGAAATAATTTGCAATCCCTTGTCCCGAACCTCCGATTCAGGCCAAAAAAGTTCATCGACTTTAAACTTCCCGACATAGCTCACGATTTTTTCAATCTTTCGGCCAGTGAACTTTCGCGGTTCGCCGTCCCATTCTTCTAGGACGAGGATGTCGCCTTCTGCAATTTCAAAATCATTCAAGCGCAGTTCGTATTTTTTCTTGCCAGAAAGAATCGCCTCAAAAAATATCGGTTGTATCTTTTTCGTTATCGTCGCCATATCTACGCCCCATGACATTTCTTGTATTTCTTCCCCGAGCCGCAGGGACAGGGATCGTTGCGGCCGACCTTCGGTTCGCCGTTGGCCTCGCCGCCCTCGGTCGCGACCTGACCGGCGGCCGACTTCGACGGCGCCGACAAACGCAACCCTTGGCGCTCCATGAGCGAAGGAGCGGCGGTCGATTCGCGGACAATGCTGATCTTGTAGATGCCGTAAACGACGTCGTGGCTGATGGCCGCCATCAGCTGGTTGAACATCCGATAGGATTCGCGCTTGTACTCGACCAAGGGGTCGCGCTGGCCGTAGCCCTGCAGGCCGATGCCGGTGCGCAGATGCTCCATGGCGTCGAGATGCTCGACCCACAAGGTATCAATGGCCCGGAGCAGCATGTTCTTGACGACGGCGCCGAAGGCTGCCGGGTCGCCGCTCACCTCGGCTACTCGCGCCTCCAATGCGTCCATCGCCGCGGTCGCATGCTTCATCAGATGCGTGATCAGGCGCGTCCGGGCGTGGGCATCGGCGGCTTTGTCGCCGGCTTGGCGGCCGATGTCTTCGAGACGCAGCCGCTCGTCGGCCGGCACCGGGAAGATCGTGCCCGCGACTTCATACACTTCTTTGATGTTCCAGACGTTCTCATCGTCGCCGGCGGTGTGGAATAAAACCACCTGCTCGACTTCGCTCTCGACCATCTCCAGAACGCGGCGCTTGAGATCGGCCGCGTCGCCGGCCGGCGCATCCAGGATTTCCAAACGCTTGCGATAGACGACCTCGCGGTGCTTGTTCAAGACGTCATCGTATTCGAGCAAATGTTTGCGGGTGTCGAAGTGATGCCCCTCGACCTTGCGCTGGGCCGAGGCGATCGACTTCGAAACCATGGCGTTCTCGATCGGCAGGTCGTCGGGCAGGCCCATGCGGGTCATCAGCGCCTTGACGCGGTCGCCGCCGAAGATGCGCATCAGATCGTCCTCGAGCGAAACGAAGAACTGGGTCGTGCCCGGGTCGCCCTGGCGTCCGGAGCGGCCGCGCAGCTGGTT
>JACQSM010000020.1 GCA_016205965.1 Candidatus Uhrbacteria bacterium | reverse complement strand
GGCAAGGACGTCACCTACGACCTCAAGCCGGCCAAAGACGACCCGAGCGCCGTCGGAACCAGAGAGATGGGTCAGGCGATCATTCGTAAAATGCAAAGCATGTGAACAATCCCGCGTATCTCCATAACCAGAGAAACGGTCTGGCAAGCTCGATCCGCGAGCTCGTCTTCGGTGTCGAAGACAGCCTGGTCTCTACCCTCGGCGTCGTGGTCGGCGTTGCCGCCGGCACCGAGGATTCCCGCGTCGTTTTATTGTCCGGCGCCGTCCTCGTCGTGGTCGAGGCGCTCTCGATGGGCGCCGGCTCGTACCTGTCGTCGAAATCGCACCGCCAGCTTCTCGAGACCATGATCGCCGAGGAAAAAGAGGAGATCGAGCTGCATCCGGAGGAGGAAGCTAAAGAACTGGCCGACATGTACCGGGCCCGCGGCTTCAGCGAGGAAGAGATCGCCATGCTGATCAAGCGCGTCACCGGAGACAAGAAGCTCTGGCTCGAAGAGATGATCGCCAAAGAATTGAGGATCGGCGCCGGCGAACTCGAAACGCCGCCCAAGAACGCCGCCGTCATGTTGGTCTCGTATCTGATCGCGGGCCTTATCCCCGTGGCGCCGTACATGCTGCTGCCGGTAGCTACCGCCAGCCTCGTCGCCTTCGGCGTCACCGCCGCCGCCCTGTTCGGACTCGGTTTCTGGAAAGGCCGACTGACCAAGAACAACGGTGTCAGGAGCGGCATCGAAATGCTGCTGGTTTCCTCGGCCGCGGCCCTGATCGGCTACGGCGTGGGCCGCATCGCCGGTTCCTTTTTTGGTCTGGATCTGCCGCGTTGATCCGGATGGTATGATGCCGATTGAGCCGCTATGACGACCCTTCGTTTGCACGTCCCCGGACTTCACAAAGCCAATGCCGACCTCTTCGAAGAGGCCGCTTTAGCTGTTCCTGGCGTGCGCGGCGTCGATTCGTGGACGGATCGGGCCGAAATTCTCATCGAAGACGGCGTCGGCGATAGCGCGTTGCTTTCGGCCCTGGCCGAGGCCGGGTTTAGGGCAACCGCGATCGGCATGCGGCAGACAACCGAGCCGCCGATCGACATGAGCTGCAGCAGCTGCGAAGTCGCCAAGGAGCGGCCGAGCGCGCTTCGTCTCCTGGGTCTGTTCGGCGCCGTCTGGCTTCTTGGCACGCTCGGTAAGAGGATCGGACTTTTCGATTCCGGGTACCAGATCGGCGGTTCGTCGCATTTTTTCTCGGCCCTGGCCGTCGGCGTCGTGGCGGGGAGTTCGTCGTGCATGGCGGTGTCCGGAGGCTTGATGCTGTCGACGCTCCCCAAGCTCCGTTCGTCGGCAGCCGCGACATCCGGATGGCTGGCGCGTCTGCAACCCTCGCTGCTCTTCGTCGGCGGCCGTATTTCCGCCTACGCGATACTGGGCGGCGTCATCGGCGTTCTGGGCACGGCCCTGACGCTTTCTCCGGCGGCCACGGCAGCGGTGACCGTTTTTGCCGCCCTGGTCATGCTGGTGATGGGACTCGACATGCTCGGTCTGGCGCCTCGGCGGCTGCTGTCCCTGCTGCCGCGCATGCCGAAGCGGCTGGCCCACCGCATCATGGATGCCGACGGGCGCGCTCATCGGGCGATGCCGGCGATCTTGGGCGCGGCCACGTTTTTCATCCCCTGCGGATTCACGCAGGCTTTTCAGATCTATGCGCTGACGACCGGTGATTTCCTGGCCGGCGCCTCGGTACTGGGCGGTTTCGCGTTGGGCACGGCCCCGGCGCTTCTGGCCGTCGGCTGGGCTTCTTCGTCATTGACCGGGCGCGTCGGCAAACTCTTTATGCAGTTTTCGGGCGCGTTGGTCATCGTCCTCGGTTTGGCGAACGTACAGAATGGCATGACGATCGCCGGATATCCGCTGGCGCTTCCGGACTGGCCCTTGAAGGCCCAAGCCTCGGTCGCCGCCGTTGACCCCAACGTGCGCCTGGTCGGCAGCACTCAAGTCATCAAGATGAAGATCAGCGGCCAAGAACCGTTTTATTCTCCGAGCGACCGCTTTACGGTCAAGGCCGGGCAGCCCGTTCGAATGGAAATCGAGGGCATCGGCGCCGGCTGCCGAACGGTTTTTCAGATTCCGAAGTTCGGCGTCAAGGTGGCTTTGGTGAATCCGGTAAACGTTGTTGAATTCACGCCGGACAAGCCCGGTGATGCGGTATTTAGCTGCTCCATGGGCATGTTCAGAGGGAGCCTCAACGTCGTCAGATCTTAAGGCTGATTAAGTTCAAATGAACGTTTCAAAAATAGGCGCCATTAAGGCGCTTTTTTGGCATTTTTCGGTGATTTCGTGACGTGACGGCGCGGCACAATGAAAAAACCGCCGGAGAGGGCGGTTTCAGTGAGAGAACCAGTACATGTCGACGCTACCGTCCGGCCGGATGAGGCCTTGGAGTTCGGCCTGCCGGAGCGCGAATCCGGTATAGCCGTCGACGCACAGATATTCTTCGCCGTTCTTCAGGAATTTTCCCTGTCGGAACGCCTCGTTGACTTCCGAGATGGCGAGCAGTTCAGTATCCCGCGGCTCCCAATCGACGAGTTCGTGCGACTGCGCATTCGGAACCAACGCCGCGTGCATCGGAACGGCCGCTCCCATGACGCCTCGTTCGTCCAGACAGTTCCCGAGCGGCTTCAGGACGAGCACCTGCCGTCCCAGCTTCTCGCGCGCGCATCGTTCGACGGCCTTCTCGAAATTCTCGCCGGGGCCAGTGATGGTGCCGATGCATTCGAGCGTCCAGCGCCGGATCGTCGTCCGGTAGGTGCGGTTCATGAGCAGTCGTCCGTCTTCAGTGAACGACAGGAGGAAGACGCTCTTTTCGCCGCGCGCTTCGCCGTACCAGACGACGTCGATGTGGCCGCTCGCGATCTCTCGGCCGTCCTTGCCCGGGTAGAAGATCGCCTGGTTGATGACCGAAAACCACGGGCTTTCCCAGACGACGCCGACCCGGGCGAATTCCGCCGGCAGTCCTTTCTTCGTCCACATCTCAACGAGCAGTTCCTCGTGCCGGCGAAGTTCGTCCGGGTCCATGACCAGCCTGGTCTCGCCCGCCCGCTCCTGCCCGGCCTTGTAGCCGCGCGTCGTCATGATCTCGATGTAACGGCTGTGGCGATAGGGGACGTTTATGTTTTCCATCGAACCTCCGTGTTGTGGCACTGCGGAGTGTAGCGGGAATCAGGATAGAGTCAATACTGAAAGCAGTTTTATCTATCTGTTTATCATTGACGAAAAGCCCAAAATATGCTATAGTCCTCGGTCAGTACGATTGCTGACCAGAGAGGAATTTTGGCCAAAACAAGCCAAAAACAAATATGAAAAAGGAACTTATCCACAACCTGAACCTGACTCGCAAGCCGCTTTTCGTCGTGGTCGTCTTGGCCATGCTCACGAACCCGGCCCAGGCCGGTCTCCAGTTCTGGCCGGCCGATGAGGTCGCAGAGGTTTCTTTCGCCGCCCCCACGGGTCCGGTGAAGGAGGCCCGGATCATCGACGCCGCCCGGAAGGTCGAACCGTCGACCGTTCAGGAGGTTCTTCTAGAGGTTTGTGCCGATGCTGGCTATGGCCAGGACTGCGCCCAGACCTTGCTGGGAATGCTGTGGAAAGAGTCCCAAAACGTGAACACTGCCGTCGGAGACTACGGCAATGCTCGCGGCTACTTCCAGATCTGGGTCAAATTGCACAAGGTCGCCGTCGAGTGCGCCGAGGACCTGCGCTGTTCGGCCGAGTGGTCGCTGCGCCACCTCGAGCGCCGCGGCTACCCCAAGTACGTCAAGTATGCCGTGCAGTGCCACAACGGCTGCGGCATCGCCAACGGCTATGCGGCTTCGGCCCTGCGCTGGGGCGATCGGCTCTGGGAGACCCCTTTGTCCGTCGAACCGATCAGAATCGGCCAGGAAGTAGCGGTGAAATAACCGTTCCGAGAGGACCCTTCTACGGGGTCCTTTTTCGTTTCTTGATTCGAGGGTTGCCAGAAGGCTCGCTATTGGCTTAGGATAGCTACTATGCGCTCGCACCTTACCATCACGGAGGCGTCATGCCTGACGACCGCAATCTCATCCTCCCGTTCAGGACTCTCGAAGAACTGATTGAAGCCAGCCGCCGCGACCGCGGCGCCGACCCCAAGCCGCGGCCCCCGGTGTGGTGGAACCCGTACAGGAATCTCTACTACAGCTGCGACCTTCACGCCGGCGGTTCCGCCTGCAGCGGCGATCATGCACACGACACGCCCGAAGGCCGCAAGGCCGTGATGCTCACCAGGCTGGGCATCGGCGTCGGCGCAGCCACGCTTCTGCTCGGCTGGGTCACGCCGCTCCCGTTCATTTATGCGCTGGCCGCCGTGCTCTGCGAAGCCGTCGGCTACGTGTCATACATACCGTATCTGCGGGCCAAGGCGATGTGGCGCGCTCATGCCGCCGAGCGGGAATCGTCCGATGTCATGCTGTTGGACGGCGACCACATGGTCGAGTACCTCAAAAAGTGGCTCTATCGCGCCGAACAGACCTGGTTTGGCGAAGATTCGGCCCTGCAGATTGCGCTCAACGAGTGCGAGGGTAAGCTTAATCTGGCCATCCAAGATGCCAAGGAACAGGCGCAAGACTTGGCCGTGACGGTCAATGCGGAAGCCGTCGCCTTGCTGCGCGAAGCCCAGGACATCAACCTGAAGCTCACCAACGCGTTGGTTGACGAGAAGAAGCGGATCATCCGGCAGATGAACGCCTATCGGCAGCGCGGCGGCAACATCGACCAGTGGATCTCTTCATTCGAATCCTACATCAACGCCGCCAAGCGTCTGGATCAGCAGCGCAAGCGGCTCATGCATGCGGCCCAGCACGGCACTGATGTCGGCGACGTGCTCGAGACCATCAAGCAGCAGGCCGACGAGACCTTTGCCGGCATCTCGCATGCGATCGCGACGATCGCCGAACATGCGGCCCAGACCGTCGCCGCCATCGACGGCGCAAGCTGCAACCGCGACGACTTCAGGCGCCTGGACAGTTTTCTTCAGGCGACGCCGGACGAGATTCCGGCTCCCGCCGACGCCGGGGCCGAAGCGCCCGATCAGTTGACCGAAGATCAGGCCGAAGACCTGTTCTGGGGCGCGCCTCCCGATCCGGACGACGATCCCGATCCGACGAAATAATCCACCGGAGCCCTCGGCTCCGGTTTTTTATGCTATACTTGCCACTAGTCACTATTAATTCTTTTTCTCATCATTATGATGATGAAGCACATGTGCCCGGTGCACAAAACAGCCTGGATCTTGGTCTGGGTTGGCGCCCTCAACTGGGGTCTGGTCGGACTCCTCGATTTTAATCTGGTCAATACGCTTTTGGGCGCCTGGCCGGCGGTCGAGAAGATCGTTTACGTGCTGGTGGGCCTCTCGGCCTTGCTCATGTTGAGCATGGGCAAGTGCAAGATGTGCATGGCCGGCGGCGAAATGAAACCGCCGATGGGGGCCATGCCCGGCGCGCCGAAGATGTAGGATTTCGTTCGTAATCGCCGCTCCGCCTCCGAAAGGGGACGGGGCGGTTTTCGTTTTTCAGGATTGACAAAGCCGTCTCCGTCGGCTAAAGTCGAACATCGGCCTTTCCAACAGGAGGCGCACATGACGCAAGTCGTCGGCATGGTCGTCGTTTTCACGTTTCTCTACTTGGTCGCCAAGGACGTCGTCCGGGCTTCGGAGAACAAGGCTGACCGCGGGCGCTTGGCGCATGCCGCTTTGCATCTTTTGGTCGTCGTCTTCGCCTTCGCCGCGTTCGGCGTGACGGAGGGAGCAATCCGGTCGGCATCGCTGGTCCGGTACGTCTTCATCTTCGGCGGCTTGCTGATTGTCGTCGGCGCCGCCGTGGCCCTGCAAAAGGGCGATTCTCCGGCGGAGCGTCTGTCGGGAATCATCGCCATCGTCTGGGGAATCACGACGCTGCTCGGTTTCGGGCTCTTGTACCTGTACGCTGGCGCGGGGGGTGGGTAACGATGCCGCTTTCCGTCCTCGTCGTGCTTCTGGGAACCTTGGCGGTCTGGGTTGGCTGGTCAATGCCGGAAGAGGGCAAGCGTTCGGCTCGCCACGAGATCCTTGCCGGCGCGCTGATCTTCGCCACCGGTGCAGCCTTGGCCTGCCAGGATTTTCGCGAGGGGAGGCAATTTTTCGCCTTTTTCGACCTGGCCCTCATTGGCGGCTTCGGATTGTTGCTGGTCGCTCGCGGCCTGCGCCGATTCAATCTCTTGCCGAGACTCAAGCCGAAGACCGGGAGGAAAAAGCCATGAGGATCGATGCGAGAGGCCGATATCCCGCGCGCTTCCGGCTGTGGTGCGCCTGCCTGGTGCTGGCGATCATGGCCCTGGCCGCCGCGCCATGGTATCTGCGCCGCGATCCGCTGCCGCGTTCTTCGAACTGCGCCGAAATCCAGTGCACCTTCGATGAAGAGATGCTCGAGTGAAGCTCCCCCGCGGAGCTTTTTTCTTTGCAACGCTTTTGCTAAGGTGCGACCGGTTCCTTGAGAAGGAGGCGGCCATGGAAAGAGTCCTCTTGATCGCGGTCATGCTGTCGGCAACCGGTTGCGCCGGCCCGGTACAGATGCTGCGCCATATCGACGATCCTTATGTGCGCCGTCAGGACGGCGATCTCTACCTCCGCGGCGTCCGTTTTCCGGTCGTCGGCGTCGACGTGCCGAGCGCGGCCTCGTTCGTGCCCAGCGATCGTGCCTCCACGTGCGGCCATTGGTATCCGCCCGAGGAGTTCGATGACCTTTTCCACAAGGTGCGCGAGAGCGGCGGCACGGTCGTGCGCATCTGGGCCTTCCGGAGGTTTACCGAGGAAGGCAAGGATTTCCGCCGGCTCGACTACGCCGTCGCCCACGCCAAGGCCTACGGTCTTCGCGTCATCCTGTCGCTCGACCACCGCGAAGGCGTCTGCAGCGGGGACAAATGGCGCGATGCCGCCTGGTACCGCAACGGGTATCGGACGGGCGGCGACGGTTTCAGCCAATCGTACCTGGATCATGCCCTCGGTCTGGCCCGTCATTACCGAAACGAACCGGCGGTGCTGATATGGCAGCTGGTCGACGGCGACGAAACCGGCGAATGGTCCGTCGATCCGAAAGTTCGTTTGGCTTTTGCCGTTGACGTGTCCCATGCCATCAAACAGGTCGATCCGAACCATCTGGTCGCCTACGGCGTCGCCGCCGACAATCAGCCGAATGGCGCCGAGATCGCCGGCATCCCCTGGATCGACGTTTCCATGAGATCGGATCGGCAGCGCATCTGGTTCGAACTTTGGTCCAGGCGCGCCCGGGACTGCGTGCGCGATGCCGACCGTTTCAAGAAGGCCTGCGTCATGGCGCCCGTCGGCGGCGACAGTTCCCGCGAGGATGGCGCGGCCAAGCAGTTCTTTGCCGCTGTCCGCGACGCCCGAGTCCTCGGCACTCTTTATACCGATGCCGACGGCGCCATCATCGCCCTGCCGCCGCCCGGAGAACGCACCGGAGCCGATGCCGAGAATCTCTCTCTGCCGCTCAAGGCGCTGCGTCTGCTGGCCCATTTCGTCTGGGACAGGACCGGCCACCATCCGCCTTACTAACCGCTTAACAGCGGTTTTTTGTTGCGTTGCCGCTTGATCTTGACGCTCTCGCATGTCTGTGTTAAACATAGTACATTACTAGGAAATAAGAGCATGTCTCTAAAATCAAGCTTATTTAAGGTCCCGATGCGGGTCCATCATGGGTTGCTGATCATCACCAACCTGGCCGAAAAGTTCGGTGATGGCCGGCCATTGAGCCTTGAAGAGATCGCAAAGAAAGAAGAGATTTCCCACGGCTTTCTCGAAGAGATCGCCGTGCCTTTGCGTTCCGCCGGCCTGATCGAGGGGCGGCGCGGCCCGAATGGGGGATACCGTCTGTGCAAATCGCCGGCCGAGATCAGCATCGCCGACGTCATCAGGGCGATCGAAGGACCGTTGGCGCTGGTCGATTGCCTCGGTCCGGAGATCGGCTGCCTGCTCGTCGGCACGTGCAGCAGCAAGAACGTCTGGAGCACGATCCAGTCGCAGATTCTCGCGACCCTCACCGCCAT
>JACQSM010000026.1 GCA_016205965.1 Candidatus Uhrbacteria bacterium | reverse complement strand
GTGCTCGAGCGGGAGTTCGGGCAGTTGTGGGGGACCCGGCCGATTAGCGACGTGACGCCGTTGGAAATTTCCACCGCAATCCAGGCGATCAAGAACCGCGGTGCGCCGTATCAGGCGCACAACGCATTCGGCTGGGTGCGAGGCCTCTACAACTGGGCCATCGGAACCGGGCTTTACGGAATCGATACGTCGCCGGTCACACGCTTAAAACCCCGCGATCTCATCGGCCGAAAGTTACCGCGGCAACGGACGCTGACCGACGAAGAGCTGCGCGACCTGTGGGCCGGCGTGCGGGAGGTCGGCTACCCGTATGCCTGGATCGTCTGGCTGCTGATCCTGACCGGGCAGCGGAAAAGCGAGATCGGGCGGGCCTCGTGGTCGGAGATCCAGCCGGCGAATTGGCGACACGTCGATGCCGAAGAGGTCGACGTGTCGCTGGTGATCCCACCCGATAGGATGAAAAAGGCCGCGGCGCACGTGGTGCCGTTGGTGCCGGAGTCGGTCACTCTGCTGCGGGATATCCAAAAGGGCGCGGCCGGGGATTTCATTTTCAGCGCGACGGACGGGCGGACCGCGGCCAACGGGTACTCGAAAGCCAAAGAGAAGATCGACCACGAGGTCGCGAAAATCCGGGCGGCCAGGAGGGCGGGCCCAGGCGCCGAACCGGAGAAAGGCGACGAGCTTCCGGGATGGGTGCTTCACGATATTCGACGCACGGTGAGGACTCATCTGTCGGCTCTTCCGGTCGAGGACCTGGTGCGCGAGCTGGTGATCGCGCATGCAAAGCCCGGCCTCCACAAGGTTTACGACCAATGGTCGTACGCGGCCGAAAAGCGCCGGGCTTTGACCCTGTGGACGGCGCGGCTGCAAGGCATCGTCGAGCCGCCGACGGGGGACAACGTCGTCGCACTCAGGGACAGCGGGTAATGGCGGCGCGAATTGCTAAGGGAAGGCGAGGGGGCAACGCAGTCGGGGCTCGTTCGGCGGTGATCCCGACGCAAGGCCCTGGTGCCACCTTTGGGGTGATCGCCTATCTGGCGATTGTGGCCTATCCAGACGGCACCGAGAAAGAGAAGCTGCACCGGGACAAGTTGGTCAAGGCATTGAAGGCGCGGCTATCGAAAGAGGCCATCGCTAAGGGCCTGCCGCGGGAGAAGGTGAGGCCGGAATTGCGGGCGATGGACAACCGCGAGATCGACCGGCAGATCCGGAAGGGGCTTCGGCGGCTCGGCTGGCGTCTACAGGCGGCGCGGGTGGCGATGGAGATGATCCTGTGGTCTGATCCCAGGCTGGGGCGTGTCTTGGCTGCGGCTATGCTGGAGCCGATGCGTTTAAAATATGGGAATCGGATATTCAAGAACGTGACTTTTGCGGTGCCGTCGTCGAGGAAAATGGCGACCATAGAGAGAATCATTGGCCCAAGGCCCGCCGCCGCAATTCATGTCACGGACCCGCGAGATAGGCTGCGGAATTTCAGAAAAAATAAATTGGATTCGAGCTGGCCGGTGCTACCTCTGGCGATGGCATTGCGTAGCGTGTTGCTCGAGGCCGGGGCGCAGAACGGCGTTATGTCCGGCCAGGCGAGCCGCCGACGCTGGATTGACGTGATGTATCTTGTGAAGCATCCCGACTGGGTGGTGAAGGCGTTGGCGGTGGCCGATTTCAACGGAAGATTGCTTGCCGTACACGGGAATATCGGACGCTCGCCCGGGGAGTTCATTAGGTTGATGTCCGCGAACGACCCGGTCGCTGTCACCCGCGCCGCCGACCACGCCCGGGCGCCGCGATCGCGACCCGCGCCACCTGGCGACGGTGACCAGCGGCGCCGCCGAAGGGCCGGCGCTGGCAAATAGTTAGGTCACCTCGGGCCGCCCGCCGCCGCGGGCGTTCAGGTTCAACCCCGCGCTTTTTGACCCCATTTTACGCGCTGGCGCTGTGTTAGGTGTTGTCCCATATCAACCGATGGGTAGCGCCATGTTTTTTTTAAGATACCCTGACCTCAAAGAGCGAAAAATCATCGGGAACCGGGTGACCCTCGACCGGTGGATCAAAAAAGGCAAGTTCCCGGCGCCTGTGCACCTCGGCGACAACACCGTCGCCTGGACGGTACCCGAGGTGGAAGCCTGGGTGAGGGAAAAAATCGCCGAGCGGGATAGCGTCACCTCGCCGGCCGACCAAAAAGGACAACCTGGAGACGGCGCACCCCAGTTGCCGAACGGTCACAACAATGTCGGCTCGGGGGCGGCGTGATGGGTGCGACGGTGACCACGATCGTACCGCCGCCCGTCGTCGTCGATCCCGACGCGATCGGGGAACGCATTCGCCGGCGCCGCGACCAGGCGCGGCTCAGCACCATCGAAACGGGCCGCGACTTGGCGCGGATGAAGTGGCAGCTCCCTTACGGCGAGTTCCTTCCCTTTGTTCGCCGCCTTGGTATCGCGCCGCGGACGGCGCAGCGCGCCATGCGGCTGGCCAAGGCCGCCGCCGATCAGGCGCGAACGCGCGAGCCCGTTTTTTGCGGCCGCGGCTAAGGCCCGGCCATCAACCGCCGGCGCCGCCGGCATGAAGGAGTGATTCTGATGTTCAAATTTTTTGACCGTTCGGCCGACGAAACACCGGCCGACCTGCGGGCCGCGATCGCCGATGGCGAGGTCGAGCGCGCAGAAAGGCAAGCCGAGTTGAAGCATCTCGGCGACCGGCGCCTGGCGATTCTGAAGAGCGGCGACGCCGACGCGGTCGCCACTATCGACGGCGAGATCGCCGCGGTGGCGCGCAGACTCGAATGTCTGGACGCGCAGCTTGGCGATCTTGGCGAACGCCTGACCGCCGCCGCGCGGCGCGAAAGCGAGGCCGCCGCCCAGGCAACGTTGGAGACGGCGCGGAAAGCGCAGGCGCACGGCATCAGGTTGTTCGGCAGGTATGCGAAACACGCGCGAGCCATCGGTTTGATCCTGGGGGAGCTCGAGGTCGTCGACGCGCTGATGCGGCGACTCAACAGAGAGGTCGCTGCAGCCGGCGGAGTCGGGACGATCGCCCTTCCGAACGCCCTGAAAAGGCGCCACCGCGGCGGCGGCGAGCTCGGCACCCTGCCCGGCAACGTGCTGTTGCCGGAAGCATCGACGGGGGGGACGGTTTTCTGGCGCGGCGAAAGTTCCCGTCCGCGTACGGAATGGGACGCCCTGGCCGCCAATCTCCGTCGCAAGCTCGGCGGCGAGACGCCGGCCGCCAACAAAACGACTCCCGAAACCGACGACGAGGCCGACGACGGCACCGCCGCCGCCTCGGCCTGACGGAAGATCGCGGTTTTTTCACAATCCAGTTGAAGGATCCTCAAAATGAATCCCGCTTTTGCACACAGTTTGCCGCCGCTGCCGGCCGAGTTCGCGGCGCCGCCGGCGCCATCCTCGGCGGCTGACGCGGCCCGTGCCGCGTTCGCGGCCGTGCCGCCCGCGGCGCGCGCCGCTGCCGAGTGGGCACAGAACGAGG
>JACQSM010000017.1 GCA_016205965.1 Candidatus Uhrbacteria bacterium | reverse complement strand
TTCGACGGCGGCGTTGGCGGCGGCCTGCACGGCCACCGGAACCGTCGACGGTCCGGCCGGCCGGCGCCCTTGGGCGGATCGGAGCGCCGAGGCGGTGGCGTCGATCACGGCCGGAGTCGGCGCGACGGCGATGACGACCAGAGCGCCGACGACGCCGGAAGCGAGACCGAACAGCACGGCCGCGAGCAGCGGTGAGACGAACGACGGGCGCATCGGATTTTGCGGTGACGGCGGCATGGCGTTGAAATCAGATCCACCGGGCCGTGGCCAGAACCGCGGCGGTCATGAGTACGGCGCTGGCGAACGAACGGCGCGCCTGGCGCGGCGTTTCTTCCGGAGTGAAGGGATGGCGGACCAGGTGCAGGACTCCGGAAAACAGCAGCGTCAGGGCGGCGGCGCTGGCCAGGGCCGACACCGGCAGCAGGGCGAAGGCCGAGAACAATTCGGCAACGACCAGGCCGAAAACGGCGGCCGTGGCGGCGGCCTGTTTGCGCCCGATGACGTTACCGAAAACCGGCGTCGCCGCCAAGCCGGCGGCCAAACCGGCCAGAGCGGCCCGGGCCGCGACCGGCACCGGGACGAAGGCGTTCACGCCGAACAAAAAATCGAGCAGGAAAAAAAGGCCGAGCAGGCGCAGCGGGTGAGCCAGATGCTCGACGGCGAGAAAGTCCGAGTGGCGGCGCAGGCGCTGGGCGATGCGAAGCTGCTCGGCGTACAAGGCCAGCGCCGCCATGACGCCGGCAGTCAGCGCGTAACGGCCGCGCGTGGTCTCGACCAGCAAAAGAAAGCCGTAGGCGCCGAGAACCAAAAACAGCGGCGCGCCCAGCGAACGCAGCATGATCTCGCGGTCGAGCATGCGAACGGCGAAGCCCAGCATGCCGGCGAGCGCGATCAGCAGGACGGCGATGACGACGCCGAGCGTCGGCCAAAAAGCATCCCCGATCCGGGGGGCGAGTTTGGCGGCGGCCAGGAAGGCGGCGCCGACCATGACAGGTGTGAGAAAAACCGGAGTGCGGGACACAGGCGTTATTTTCTGGCCGCCGGTCGCAGCTCGACCTTCAGGCCTTGCGAATCCAACGAGATGTCTTGGATCGATCCGACTTCGGCCAATCCGTTTTTGACGTTATCGAGCGGCCCCTTGGCCACGAAGGTGAACAGGCCGCGGGCGAGGTTTTGGGGCAGCGACAGGCTGCCGAGCATGATCTCTTTTATTTCGACATCGATTTTTCCGGCGGCGGTGGCGAAAGGAACGAACCTGGCACGGGCCGCGGCTTCGCCGTTTTCGCGCTCGAAGACGGCGAACACTTCGATGAAGTCCTTTTCGATGGCGATCTGGACGTCTTTGATCGGCAGGTTGTTTTCGGATTCGTCCGAGAGCAGCGCCTGGGAGAGCAGCGTCGTCAGCTCGACTTCGGTCATTGCCAGTTTGATCGTGCCGGCGCGCGGATCGTACTTGGCCTTGGCCGCGAGGATGGTCGAAAGATCGCTTGCCTTGGTACCGGCCAATGGAATGACGTCGCGGACCGGCTCGGGGGCGCGATACTGGCGCTTCGAGAGCACCGGCACGTCGACGAAGCCGGACTTGGCCAGGGCCGAAGCGACGAGATAGGTCGGGACGCCGTAGACGACGAGCGAGAGCAAAAAGCAGCCGATGCAGTGCCGGAATTTGCGGCGGCGGGCGTCGGTCTGCAGCTCCGCCTTGATCTCCTCCTTCAGGGCGGCGCGCTCATCGTTGATTGTGCCGGTCATGCGGCTCATGCGGGCGGATTACGGCAGAAGCCAGGGATGAGCGGCGATCATCTTGGCGGTGTTGGCGCGGACGACTTTGCCGTCGGCCTTCGAACCGGCCAAAGCGCGCTTCCATTGTTCGAGCAGTAGCACCAGCGACAGATGGGTGTCGCGCTCGACGTTGGGTACGGTGACGCGCAGCAAACGCTCCTGGGTCTTTCCGACCAAACTCGACAGCGAGACGGCGACCTCCCCCTTGGCGGCGAGATCGGCATCGGTCAAAAGCCGGACTTGCGAGAGCAACGGGCCGGCGACGTTCGCGACCGAGGCGCGATATTCCTCGACGCTGGGGGCGGGCGGCGAGGCCTCGACCTGAACCTGTTGAGGCGCGGACTCCAAAAAAGACGGCCACAGAACGGAGCCGATGGCGACGAAATAGCCGATGAAAGCGACCATCACGAAACCGCCGAGAACGGCGAATTCGGTGAAAAGCCACGATCGATGCGAGCGCGACATAGCGGTTGTAGTATATCATAGGAGAGAAGATATGCTCACCTACTCCCGCGCCGCCGTCATGGAGAAGACCGAACTGCTCGGCGAGCTTTCGACGTCGCCGATAGGTTTAAGCCCGGAGACGGCCGCCGGGCGCCTGATCGAGGTCGGCCCGAACGCCGTCAATTCCCATGAAACGCCGGCCTGGCGGATCCTCGTCCGCCAGCTGTCCTCGGCCTTCGTCTATCTTCTGCTGGTCGCCGCCGGCCTCGCCTTCGTCCTCGGCGAACGGATCGATGCGGCGATGATCCTGCTGTTCGTGGCCATCAACACGACGCTCGGCTTCGCCCAGGAATACCGGGCCGAGCTGGCGGCGAAAATTCTGAAACGCTACTGGCGCCACACGGCCCGGGCGGTCCGCGACGGCGCGACATCCGAGGTTGACGCCCGCGACCTGGTGCCGGGCGATGTCATCAGACTGCGGGCCGGCGACAAGATTCCGGCCGACGTTCGCCTGATCGACGCGCATGGACTGGCGATCGACGAGTCCTCGCTGACCGGCGAGTCGGCCTCGGTGGCCAAGCATTTCAGCGCCATGACCGACGAGCCGCGCGAATTCGGCGACGCCGGCAACATCGGCTTCGCCGGCACGGACGTGCTGACGGGCGAAGCGACGGGCGTCGTCATCGCCACCGGCCGCGACAGCGCCCTCGGCGGCATCACCGCCTTGACGCTCGAAACCCACGCGCCGAGCGCCTTCGAAACCAACATCGCCAAATTCAGCGTCTTCATTCTTAAACTGACGCTGGTGACGCTCGCGTTCGTGCTGGCGCTGAACCTGGCTTTGAAAGGCTTGGGCCGGGCCGAGGAGCTGCTGCTGTTTTCGATCGCCTTGACGGTCGGCGTGATTCCCGAAGCGCTGCCGCTCGTGACCACGATCGCGCTCTCGACCGGGGCGCTGCGCATGACCAGGCGGCACGCGGTCGTCCGGCGGCTCTCGGCGATCGAGGACTTGGGCAGCATCGACATCCTGTGCACCGACAAGACCGGCACCATCACCCAAAACAAGCTGACGGTGTCGGATATCCGCGCGGCCGACAAAGACGCCTGCCTGCGGTACGCGCTGCTCGGCTCGTGCTACGTCGGCGCCGACGCCCCGCCGCACAACGAATTCGACGAAGCGCTCTGGAAAAAGGCTTCTAAAATCGCCCGCGACCAGGCCAAGCACGCCACCAAGCTGGGCGAACTCCCCTTCGATCCGGATCGGCGCCGCAACAGCATGCTGGTCGATTCCGCCCGAGAACGGACGCTGGTGGTGCGCGGCTCGTCCGATGAAATCCTGAAACTCTGCCGGGCGGTCGAAGATCCGATCGGCGTCGGCCGCTACCTCGAACGCCAAGGCTTGGCCGGCAACCGCGTCATCACCATCGCCGTCAAACACGGCCTGGCGGCGCATGCCGACCTGGCAGCCGAGGAACGCGACCTCGAGCTGGTCGGCTTCATCTCCTTCAAGGACCCGCTCAAGCCCGACGCCAAGGCGGCGGCCGAAAAGGCCCGGCGTCTGGGCGTGCAGATCAAAATTTTAACCGGCGATTCCAAGCCGGTGGCGGCGGCTGTGGCCCGCGAGATCGGCATCATCAGCGACGCGCTCGAAGTGGTCAGCGGGGCCGAGTTCGACGCCATGCCGCTCGACGAGAAGCATCGGGCCATCGACCGCTATCACGTCTTCGCCCGGGTCAATCCGCGCCAGAAATTCGAAGTGCTGGCCCTGCTCCAGGAAAAAAACACCGTCGGATTCCTGGGCGAGGGATTCAACGACGCGCCCGGACTCAAAATGGCCAACGTCGCCATCGCCGTCGCCGGCGCTTCCGACATCGCCCGCGAGGCTTCGGACGTGATCCTGCTCGACAAGAGCCTGATGGTGATCTTCGACGGCGTCGAAGAAGGCCGGCGCGTGTTCACCAACATCGTCAAATACCTGAAAGCCACGCTGGCCTCTAACTTCGGAAACTTTTACGCCGTGGCCGCGGCTTCGCTGTTCATCGATTTTTTGCCGATGCTGCCGCTGCAGATACTGCTGGTGAACCTGCTGTCGGATTTTCCGATGATGTCGATCGCCACCGACACGGTCAGCCCCGAGGATCTGCGGCAGC
>JACQSM010000016.1 GCA_016205965.1 Candidatus Uhrbacteria bacterium | reverse complement strand
TGCTGCAAAACGCGGCGGCATCGGAATGGAAAAGCGCCGCTCGAATTGGCAGGCGCTCACATCATGAATATCGACCCTCTGAAATTGAAAAAGTAGCAACCTCGAGCTGGGACGCTACCGGGGCGCCGAGGCGAAAGCCTGCTATACTTGAGGCTGAACCGTCCGTCCTATGCGAAGATGGCTTGTTTTGCTTCTCGTTTGCGCCGCCTGGGTTGCCGCCCACGTGGCCTACTTCGGTTATTACAACCGTCTCTTGGCGCTGCCGTACGGATCGGTGAGCGCCGGCTTCGCCGCCCTGTGGAGCGTGTGGATGCTCTCGCTCATCGTTTTCTTCCGTTCCCGACTCGCCCGCGCGACCGTCGGCTCGGCCTACGTCTTTTTTCTCGGCTGGGCGGTCGTCAACTTCGCCTACTACCAGGTTTTTCATAATTACCTCGTGCTTTCGGCGGCAAAAATTTCCGGCGTCAACGGCGCCATGATCGGCCTGCTCAAGGATTTTTATTTCCTGGTTCCGCCGACCATGGCCGCGGCCACGCTCGGCCTGCTGGCGGCTTTTATCGTCGTTTGTCGGACCGCTCGGGCCCCGGCCAGGGTTCGTAAATTTCAAGTGGTTCTGGTTCCTGACGGATCGGCCGAGTCGGCAGACCGGCCGGCACACCGCCGTTTTCGCATCGCCGCCGGCATCCTGATCCAGGCGCTGCTTTTTCAGGCGGCCGATACCGCGGTCGCCGGTTATGCGCGCGCCGCCAACGCCGGCAAAGCCGAGGAGAGCGCCTTGGCCGATCTCGGCGTGTACGGATTTGCCGTCGCCGCCCACAAAAAAACGCGTGAGCTGCGCGCGTCGGATCGAAGCAATGCCGCGTCGTCGGCGGTTTCCCTGGATTCGTCGAAGACCAATCTCGAAGCCCTGCGCCAACGCATGGCCGAGATCACCGGTTCGGCCGGCCGAACGTCATGGCCGCCGCCGGCCAAGCCGCCGAACGTCATCGTTTATCAGATGGAATCGACTTCTTATTGGCCGCTCGAGCAGCAGCCGCCGGCCATGCCGTTTCTCGATTCGCTGATCAGGAAACAGGGTCGGCTGCCGGCGTATTTTTCGAACGGCTGCGATACCATCGACGCCGAGTTCGCGATCAACTGCGGCTTTTTGCCGGACACGTTCGGCCCGATCAGCGACCTCTATGCCAAGAACGACTATCGCTGCCTGCCGACGCTGCTCAAAGAGCGCGGTTACGCCACCAGCCTGTACCACGCCAATGACCTAAGTTTTTGGAATCGCGACTCCTTGGCGCCGGCCTGGGGCTTCGACAAGCTGGTGTTCAAGCCGGAGTTCAACTTCCGCGAGCCCGACGGGCGCATGTTCGATCGCGTGATCGAAGATCTCAAAAAAGCCGTCAAGCCGGTCTATACCTACGTGATCGGCATGACCGCGCATTCGCCGCACAACGAGCATTTTCAAAAGCACTACAACAAAGTGTATAATCTCGGGCTGCAGCCGTTCGCCGGACCGCTCAATGACGCGGCGAAGTCGATCACGGCCGACGAAGCGACGGTGCGCCTGTATCTCGGCTTCCTCAAGGCCCAGGACGACGGTCTCAAGCGCCTCTTCGACCGTCTGGCCGAGGAAGGTCTGCTCGACAGCACTATCGTGCTCGGTTTCGGAGACCATCGTTACTACGAACCCGACTTGGCCGATCCTTGGCGGCAGTTCATCGAGTACAATCGCATCCCTTTCTTTCTTCATCTGCCGGGCGGCGCCGTCCCGGCCCTGCCGGCGATCGCCAGCCACATCGACGTCCCCTCGACGATCTACCAGTTGGTCGGCGGCGATCCAGCGGCTTTGCCGCCATCGTTCCTCGGCACCAGCATGCTGACGCCGGCGCCGCATCCGATGGCGGTGACGAAATGCCTGGGCCGGACGCTGCTCTATGACGGCGACGTCGTCGCCGAGGGTAATGCCGTTTTGAGCTCTTACCGGACGGCCTGGTCGAAGAGCGGCGATAACGCCGGGAACGAAAAGATGATCGCCGCCCTGAAGTCGATCGGATTCATGAGCGACCTGTCGCTGCGGCGCAACGAACTCTATGTCCGCGCCGCCGGACCGCTGCAGGCGGCCAGGCGAACGATCCAGATGGACGACATCACCGATTCCGACCACGACGGCCTTTCCGACCTGCGCGAGGCTGGCATCGGGACCGACCCAGCCAAGGCCGACAGCGACGGCGATGGTTTCGATGACGGCGACGAGGTGCTTCACGGCTTCAATCCTCGCGGACCTGGCAAATGGATCCGTTCGGCGCAGTGAGGCCGTGTTCCGACGCCGGGCGCCGTGCTACACTTCACCGTTGACCACCCCATGCCGACCCGCAAAAAACCGCCGATCATCGCCGCCAGCATGTTTTTCAAGTATGACGCCTGTCCGCACTGGCTCTATTTCGACCGTTTCGGCGATCCTAAAAAGAAGCAAAAAACCTCGCGTTTCACCGAAATGCTCCTGGAGATGGGCTATGCGCACGAGGAGAAGGTGATCGGTGAACGCGAATACGTAAAGGTGAAGGGAAAGGGCAACGCCGCCCGCGCCAAGGCGACGCTGGAGCTGATGCGGCAGGGCGCGACCCGCATCTATCAGGGCGTGCTGGTGCATGGCGATATGGTCGGCATTCCCGACATTCTCGAGCGCCGCGACGACCGTTCTTCGAAGTTCGGCCCTTATCATTACGTCGCCATCGACATCAAAAGCGCCGAGCGCCTGACCGACGCCCATAAGTACCAGTTGGTTTTTTACGGCGAATTGTTGAAGGCCGTCCAAAGTTTGCGTCCGGCCGAGGGCTATATCCTCAACGTCGACGGCGTCATGGTCGGTTTTCCGCTGCGCGATTTCGAACAACAGTTTCACGAAGCCTTCGCCGAGGTTCGCGAGATTCTGGGCGGCAAATGCCCGGCGCCGCACCTGACCTCGGGCTGCAAGCAATCGCCGTGGTTCGAGGAATGCAAGCGACTGGCCGAAAAAACCAAGGACGTCGCCCTCATCTACAACGTCAAACAGAAGACGCTCGAAGTTTTGCGGCGGCACGGCATCGCCTCGCTGGCCGATGCCGCCGACCTGGATATCCGGCGGCTGCACGATGCCGATTCGACCTTGAGCCTGCATACGCTCGAGCGCATCCGCCTCCAGGCCCGGGCGCTGCTCGAAAAAACATACTTCATCCGCCGGCCGATCGAGCTGCCGGCCTCCGAGACCGAGATTTTTTTCGACATCGAGGGCGATCCGCTGCGCCAAGTCGAATATCTGTTCGGTTTTTTGGTGCGCCGCGGCGGCAAGGAGGAATACGTCGACTTTTTGGCCGAGCGCGAGGAAGAAGAAGGCCGGATGTGGACCGATTTTCTGGGCTGGATCGAAACGCTGCCGGCCGGTTACGCCGTCTACCATTACGGCACCTATGAGCAGGCCAAGCTGACGGCCCTCGAGCGGCGCTATGGCGGTTCGGCCAGCCTCGACCTGTTCCGCGAGTCGATGGTCGATCTCAACGAGATCGTGAAAAAATGCCTGGTGTTCCCGTTGTATTTCTACGGCATCAAAGACATCGGCGGCTACATCGGTTTCAAACGATCGAAAAAGATCTCCGGCGGCGGAGAATCGGTCGCGTACTACGAAGAGTGGCTCGAAACGCACGACCGCCGCAAGCTGGAAGCGATCATGGTCTACAACGAAGACGACGTGGTCGCCACCAGGTTCCTGAAGGACTGGCTGGCGGCATTGCCTACGTCTTCTTGAGGTTCTTGCGCTGATTCTCGAGATCCTTGAGCTTTCGCGACTGTTTCAGGAATTCGCGTTCGGCGTCGATTTTTTGCAGTGCGGCGGCGATCTGTTCGAGCCGATCAACGTCGCCGACGGTGCTGTCCTCCTTTCCGGACGGCGCGGCCTTGATTTTCTCGATGACGGCGTCGTATTCGGTTCGGAGCCGAGCCTCTTCTTGATCGACGGCTTTCTCGGCGGCGTCGCCCGTCTCGGGCGCCGCGTCTTTCAGATCTTCGCGGAGAGCCGAAAGATAGGTCGAGGTGCTCTCGATTGAACGGTCGAGTACGTCCTCGAACGCTTTCTGGGCCGCGGCCTTGTCCGTGTCCGAGCCCTCGGCCTCTTCTTTGAAAGGCTTCTCTTCGACCGGTTTCGCCTTCTCGGCGCCGCCTTCAAGCGCTTCAAAAGCCTTCCGGGCCTGTTCGGCTCGGGAATTTTCTTCATCGCTTTCGGCCTTCATCGAAGAGGATTCGAACGGGAAATCTTTGAGGTCGTCCATATGCGGCCAGTATAAACACGGGTCCGCATTAGGTAAAGTCAGGCCGACACGGTCTTCTCAAATCCGGAGTTGCCGGGTTTCCATGCTATACTGACGACATGTGCTTCTCGGCAACGGCGAGTTTCCTGGCCAGCGGGTCGATCGGCGCCATCGGCGCGGCCGGTCTCAAAAAAGTCCGGCGGCGGCGCGATTACGCCATCGCCGCCATTCCGTTTTTTTTCGCAATCCAGCAAGCTCTCGAGGGAATCGTCTGGCTTTCCCTGAACCGGCCGTTCATAAACCTGCTGGCCGCCAAGGGATATCTATTTTTTGCCTATGCTTTTTGGCCGATCTACATCCCTTGGGCAGTCCGGCTGGCCGAGCCGCAACCGAAGCGGAAGTCATTTTTGCTCCTGTTGTTGTCCATCGGCATCGCGGTCGGACTGTACGGATTATGGCTGGCCATTTTAACGACCACGCATGCCCTGGTCGTGAACCGAGGCCTTCAGTATCACGTTCCCGAGACCTATCTTGCCTACGGTTTTTTCTACGTCCTGGCAGTCAGCGTCTCATTTTTCGTTTCCAGCTCGAGATGGCTCGTGGCCATGGGCGTTCTTTTGTCTGCGGCCTTGGCGGTCGCCATTATCTTTTCCTATGAGACGGTCGCCTCGGTCTGGTGCTTTTATGCCGCGTTGCTAAGCAGCCTGACGTACCTTCATCTTTTTTAGTCAGACAAATTATGAGCGCGGCCGCGCGCCGGCCCGGATGCGGCTTTGGAGGCTTCTCTCCAGCGCCGCTTTCTTTTATACTTATCCCATATGCCCACCCCGCACCTGATCAGCTACCACGCCGGCGACATGCGCTGCGACGCCCAGGAACTCGCCGCCCTCTCGGTCGAACTGGAGGCCGCCCGCCAGACGCTCAAAAAAAAGAAAGCCGCCGGCGAGATCGGTTTTTTGTCGATTCCGGGCTCGGCCGGCGATCTGAAGCCGGTGACGGCTTTGGCCGCCAAGACGACGAAAAACTTCCGGCATCTCATCGTCGTCGGCATCGGCGGCTCCGATCTCGGCGCCCGCGCCTTCATCAAAGCCCTGGCCCGGCCGGGAAAGGGGATGGAGGTCCATTTCATCGGCGCCAGCACCGACCCCGATGAGATCGCCGCCCTGCTCGACAGGATCGACCTGGCCAAGGCGGCCATCAACGTCATCTCCAAATCCGGCGACACCATCGAGCCGATGAGCACCTTCTTGCTGCTGCGCAAGATGCTCGTCGCCAAGGTCGGCGCCAAAAAGCACGCCCGCCACATCATCGCCACGACCGATGAAAAATCCGGCACGCTCCGAACGATCGCCGACCGCGAGGGTTATGCGACCCTGCCGGTGCCGCCGGCTATCGGCGGGCGGTTTTCGGCCCTGACCCCGGTCGGTTTTTTTCCGGCGGCCTGCGCCGGCATCAAGATCGTCGACCTCATCGCCGGCGCCGCCGATGCCGACGATCAGTTCTGGTCCGCGTCCATGGCCGAGAATCCGGCCGCGCTCTTCGCCGGTTTGCATCGGCATCTGGCGCGCCGCGACGGCCGCCGCGTCACCGTGCTCATGCCTTACGCCGAAGCTTTGCGCGAGGTCTCGAATTGGTTCCGCCAGCTCTGGGCCGAAAGCCTCGGCAAGCGGTCCGACTCGGGTTTCACTCCGGTCGCCGCCATCGGCGCCGCCGACCAGCATTCGCAGCTCCAGCTCTGGACCGAGGGGCCGGCCGACGCCGTGATCACGTTCCTGGAGGTCGAGAAATTCAAGAAAAATTTTGCCGTGCCGAATGCGTATCCCGACATCGAAGGCGTCGCCTACATGGACGGTCATACGTTCGAAGAGATCATTCACGCCGAGCGCAAGGCCACGGCCATGGCGCTGACGAAGGCCGGCCGACCGAACGGCACGCTGACGATAGGTTCGGTTTCGGCGAAAAGCGTCGGCGCCGTCATGTACATGTGTATGCTGGCGACGGCGGTCGCCGGCGAAATCATGGAAGTGAACGCTTACGACCAGCCCGGCGTCGAAAGCATGAAGCGCGCCATGTACGCGCTCCTGGGCAGAAAGGGATACGAACTATGACCGGCGGCCGGGGCGCATGGGCAAAGCGGGTGCTCCCGACGTTGCGGGGACTGCTTCGCCGTCATGGCGCCACCCTGCTGGTCGCCGCCGCCATACCCGCCGGCATGTACCTGATCCGCGACGCCTCGTCCAAAGGGTATCTGCCGTTGGTTTTCGCCGACCGACCGTGGTCGGCGGGGGAGCGCGCCGTCGATGGACCCTCCGATGAGCCGAAAAAGCCGTCGGTCACGCATGTGTCGGCGCCGAAATTCGTGCGCGGCCTCTATGTAACCTCGGCGACGGTGTCCGAAACCAGGCGGTTCGACGCCCTGGTGGCCCTGGCCGAGCGCGGCGGCATCAATACGCTGGTGATCGACATCAAGGATGGCAACGGCGAGCTCGCCTTCGTGCCCGAAGATCCGGCCCTGGCCGGCTACGCTCTGGCCAAGCCGCAGATAGCAGACCTCAACGGTCTGACCGAGCGGCTGCATCAGCGCGGTTTCTATCTTGTCGCCCGGCAATTCGTATTCCAGGATCCGGCCTATGTCGTCCGCCACCCCGAGCGCGCCGTGCAGCGCGCCGGCGGCGGCGTCTGGCGCGATCGGCGCGGCACCCCTTGGGTCGACGTCGCTTCGCGGGCGGCTTGGGAGTACAACGCGGCCGTCGCCCTCGAAGCCTTCGACGCCGGTTTCGATGAGATTCAATTCGACTACATCCGTTTTCCGTCGGATGGCAACATTTCGACGATACGTTATCCAGAATACGACGGAAAAACGCCCAAGGCGGATGTTTTGGCCGATTTTTTCGCCTTTCTCGATCAGGAGCTCCGGATAAAGCGCGGCGTCGCCATTTCGGTCGATCTCTTCGGTCTGACCATGTGGCAGCACCAGCACGATCTCGGCATCGGCCAGCTGCTTGATCGCGCCGCGCCGCATTTCGACTACGTTTCGCCGATGGTGTATCCTTCGCACTATCCGCCGGGATTCGACGGTTTTGCGAATCCAGCCATCCATCCCTACGAGGTCGTCTACAAGAATCTGGTCCGCGGGCAGATTGTGTTCGAGGCTGCCGCCGCCAGCCGGAAAGAAGCCATTGGCCGGGGCGCTCATCTGCCGCCGACGGCCCGCGTGCGTCCCTGGATTCAGGATTTCGATCTTGGCGCCGTGTACACTCCGGACATGGTTCGGGCCCAGATGAAGGCCGCGGTCGACGGCGGGGCGTCCGGTTGGCTGCTTTGGAATGCCCGCAACGTCTATACGGAATCGGCCATGAAGTAACCACCGAACTCGGACTCCTCCTTATGGAGCCAGCCTTACCGCCGTTTCATCCGAAGCTTCCGGAGCTTCTCGCCCATCTCAAGCTTCGTCCGCTCGACGCCATCAAGTGGAATCTTTTGGCGTGCGCGCCGACCGGCGCCGACAAGGGGGAGGCGACCGTGGTGTTGAAGTTCGGCAGCGAGCCGCGCAAGACCAAGAGCATCGAATACGAAATCAGGATCCTGCGCGACGTTTTGCCTACTCTCGATCGCGACGAATTCGAACGGCTGGTCCTGCCCGAGTATATCGACGACGGCATGTTCGAGGAGGTTCGTTGGATGACGTCGCGATACATCTCCGGCCAGCCCCTGGTCTACGGCTGGTCCGAATCGGCGCACAAGCCCGAAGCCTGGGGCGGCCGCGGCATCGACGTGGCCACGGCCGGCATGGCCGTCGACGTGCTCCGTGATCTGCGCTCGGTCGATATCCATACCCTGCCGGAGTTCGTGCGCCGGTTCGATTTCGCCCGCTGGGGCCCCGAGTTTTCCATGAAAGCGGAGACGATGATCGCCAAGGGCTACCTCGAGCGCTCCACGGTGAGCACGGCCATGAAATTGCTGTCTTCGGCGGCGGCCCGCAGCTATGAGGGATCGATGTTCACCAACGGCGATTTTTATCCGCGGAATTTCATTTTGGCCGCCGACGGCCGGATCGCGGTCGTCGATTGGGTCGGCGGCATCGATCCCTGGGAGTTCGTGGCCATGTATGCCTGGATGCTGATGTGGGGCAACCCCCAATGGCAGATAGCCTATCTCCGTTCGATCGTCGAGCATTTTCCGGTCGACGTGCGCCAGATGCGGATCGGCCTCTTGGTCCGATCCTTCGAGCAGGCATTCTTCTGGCGCGACGCCGATGAGGAGCATCTCGGTCCGGCCCGCAACCAGATGCTGGCGTATTTCCATGAAGCGCTCGATGAAGAGTATGTCCGCGATCTTTTCGCTTAAGATATGAAGAACCCCGAAACCGTCCTTCACGACATCGAAGAACGATCCAAGAGCGAATATTTGCCGATCCTCGGCCGGTCCAAGGGCAAGCTGATCGAGAAGCTTGTCCGGGAGCGACAGCCCTGCACCGCTCTCGAGGTCGGCGTGCTGGTCGGGTACTCGTCGATCCTCATCGCCCGCAATCTCGGCGACGGCTGCAAGCTGGTCGGTCTGGAATTGAGCGCCGACCTGGCCAAACGCTGCCAGGAGAACGTCGCCGCCGCCGGTCTGTCCGCGAAAGTGACGATGCTCCAGGGCGATGCCCGAGAACTCATTCCGGCCTTGCCCGGTCCGATCGATTTCGTATTGTTAGACGCGGAGAAAACGCAGAATCTCAACTATCTCAAAAAGCTCGAGCCCAAGCTGGCGCCGGGCGCGATCATCGTCGCCAATAATGCCGGACTCATGGCCGCCCGGATGGCGTCGTATCTCGACTACGTCAGGACCGACAAAAAATACCGCAGCAGCGTCGAGGTCTTCGGTGACGACGCCATCGAGGTGAGTTTGTTCGTCGGCTGACTTACTCCTTAGGGATGTTTTTTCGATAACGCTCTTCGATTTCGGCAAGTTCGGTCCGGGACACCCGGTCGGTTTGGTGCAACAGGTCGATGGTGATCAGGACGCCGGTGATGGTCGCGCCGATGCTGAAGTCGGTGAGACCCTGTTGGCCGCGGTTGAGGAGGAGCAGGACGATTTCGAATCCGGCGATGGTGTAGAGAACCAGCCAGCTGTAGAACGACTGTTTTCCGTTCAGCGATTGGTCGATACGTGGACGTTCCAGGGCGATCTCTTTGGAGGTCGACAGCATTTCCTGGAATAGGATCTCTTCGCGGCGATCTGCCGGCCTGAAATCATAGATCACATGCGTGAACTCGCGAAACACAGTGAGTAGCTTGCTGTGGCCGCTTAAATCTTTGGCCACCGTCGTCTGATAGTGCCGCAGGCCTGATTGCACCGTCTCTTTCCAGACGGCATCGCTCATCTGCTCGGTCAAATGATGCAGGCGGCGCAGCCTGGTCAGCTCGACATTGACCGCGGTTCGAAGCGTCAGACGCCGTTCGAGGGCTCTGTTGATGAAAAAACCGAGGAGAAATGAGAAAATCAGGAAGACGTGCAGCAGGCTGCTGGTCGAGCTCGTCGTGTCGAACACGGGTAGGGCGTAGGTGGCGGCGAAGGCGGCCGTGACGATGGGCGCGAATCGGAGGATATCCTTCATCATAACGTTTCTATTCTAGCACAAGTGTTCACGCCTGCCGACGGCCATAGAAGTATGATACAGTTTTGAGCAACTATGCCCGGGCCCGCCCGTTCCTTGTGGAAACGCCGGTGGATTTTGGCCGTGAGCTTATGTCTTACGGCCGTTTTGGGTTTCGTCTTCGGCCGTTCGAGCGGCGATTTTTTGGCCGTGACCGATGCGCCTAACGTCAATCATCCGGCGCCGCCGCCTCCGCCGAAGCCGACGGCCGCGCCCAAGATTCAGCCCAAGGCCGAAAAGAACATCGTCCTGGAAGTGCCGGTCGAGGGCGCGGCCTTGGCCGAACGTTTCGCAGTAAGCGGGCGGGCCCGCGTCTTCGAAAATAATGTCGAGATCGAAGTGAAGGACGCCGACGGCAAGGTCTTGCTGAAGACGTTTACGACCGCCGTGGGAGAAGCGGGCCAATTCGGCCGTTTCGAAACCGAACTGGCGCTGCCCGACCAGCAGCCCGGGGAGGGGACGGTCGAGGTGTACTGGACCGACGTGTCCGACGGTACGACGCGCGACCGGATCATCCGGAAAGTCATCTTCGCGCCGGGCGGCGCCATGCCGATCAAGGTTTTCTTCGGCAGCAGCGCTCTGGATCCCGACGCGTTTTGCGACCGCACCTTCCCGGTCATACGATTCGCCGCCGGCGGCGGATCGATTTATCGATCGGCGCTCGAGGCGCTGCTGGCCGGGCCGACGGCGGCGGAAAAGGCGCAGGGCTACTTCAGCTCGCTGCCGCCGGGCGTCAAACTCAAGTCGGTGGTCAACGACGCTTCCGGGACGGTGACGGCCGATTTCAACACCGAACTCAAGCGTGTCGCCGGTTCCTGCCGCGTTTCGGCCATCGCCGCGCAGATCAAGGAAACCCTGAAGCAGTTCCCGGAGACGCGCGACGTCGTCATTTCGGTGGAGGGAAAGACCGAAGACGTGCTACAACCTTAAGAGGATATGAAGAAATTTTTCCTGATCATCCTCACGCTCGGCGCCACCGTCTACTTTTATTACTGGTACGTCCGGGGAATCGATATTCTGTTGGGCGGCGACGAGGGAGTCAGCATCGAGACTTATCAATCTTTCGCCACGCGGATTCAGTCGAAATCGGCGCCCAAGGCTTCGGTCTGGCTTAAGGCGGCGCCGATGCCGGAACCGCTCGTCGGCGTTGCCGCCGCCGCCATCAAGGACGTCGTCTATGTCGTCGGCGGCTCCGATGGTTTCGCCCGCACCGTCGATGTCGTATTCGCGTACGACACCGTCCGCGACTCTTGGTCCAAGGCCCAGTCCCTGCCTAAAGCTCTGCATCACGTCGCGCTGGTTGCCGACGGCGGCAAGCTCTACGCCATCGGCGGATTGGAGGGTATCGCCTCGACGCCCTCGAAAACCATGTTCATCTATGATCCCGGCACCAATAGCTGGAAGACCGGGGCAATGCCGCCGAAAGCGATCGGCGGCGCCGCGGCCGCGGTTCTTGGCGACAAGATACACGTGATCGACGGGCTCGGTTACGGCGGCGCCAGCGACAGTCATGTCTCGTATGACGTTCCGACCGGCCGCTGGCTGACCGAAGAAGCCATGAATTCCGTCCGCGGATATTTGGGCGGCGCCGCCATCGGCGGAAAATTGTACGCCATCGGCGGCAGCGAAGGCTCCGTGGCCAGCAACACCGCCACCATCGAGGTTTTCGATCCCGCGACCAGCCTGTGGGATACGCTCGAACCGATGCCGAGCCGCCGCGGACGTATCGCGAGCGTCGTTTTCGACGGCAAGATCTACGTTTTCGGCGGCGAAGCCGCGACCGCGACCTTCGACCGCGTCGACGTCTACGATCCCAAGACCCGCTCCTGGTCGGCGGCGCCGTCGATGCCGACGGCCCGGCACGGTCTGGGCGCGGCCGTGGTCGGAGCGAAGATCTTCGTCATCGGCGGCGGCCGGCGGCCGGGGCTTTCGGTTTCGGACGTCAATGAAGTGCTGGTGCCATGAACGTTTTTTCGGTTTCGCAATTCGTCGAGTTCCTGAACGCCGCCCTGACCACGGCGGTTTTTCCCGAAGGCTTGGCGATCGAAGGGGAGGTCGCCGAGTACCGCGTGTCGCAGGATAAATGGATCTGGTTCCTGCTCAAGGACGAGAATTCGGTGGTCTCGTGTTTCGCCACCGTCTGGCAGCTCAAGACGCCGCTCGAAGACGGCATGCAGATCCGCATCTTCGGTTATCCGAAAATACACGCCAAGAGCGGCAAGTTTTCGGTCACGGTCGAGCGGGTCGAGTTGATGGGCGAGGGCGCGCTGCGCCGCGCCTTCGAATTGCTCAAGAAAAAATTGGCCGCCGAAGGATTGTTCGCCATCGAACGCAAGCGGCCGCTGCCGCGCTTTCCCGAGAGCGTCGGGCTGATCGCTTCGCGCGAGTCGGCCGCGTACAGCGATTTTCTCCGCATCCTGGGCGGCCGCTGGGGCGGGCTCAAAATCCATTCGGCCCACGTCCAGGTGCAGGGCCGCGACGCCGTCGCCGATATCGTCGGCGCTTTCAAATATTTCAACGCGCATCCGGGATTGGCCGATGTTTTGGTACTGACCCGCGGCGGCGGCTCGCTCGAAGACCTCCAGGCCTTCAATTCCGAGGAGGTCGTCCGGGCCGTATTCGGTTCGGCGATTCCCGTGGTCGTCGGCGTCGGCCATGAGCGCGACGAAACCCTGGCCGACTACGCCGCCGACCTCCGGGCCTCGACCCCGACTCATGCGGCCGAGCTCTTGGCGCCGCATCGGCGCGAAGTCGCCGCCTTCGTCGATGGCGGCGTCGAGCGCATGCACGGCGCATTGCGCGGGGCCGTCGGCGGCCGGGCGGCGGCCATCGACGGCATGGCCCGCCAGATCGAGGCCCACGCCCGGCGCCGGATCGACGATTTTCGCCATCTGTTGCTGGATTTCGCCCGTCATTTCGCCGCTTTCCGGACCAGTAACGCGAGCCGGCTCGCGCAGGGCGCGGCGCTGGCGTCCCGGTTGTCCTCGTCGGCGTCCTTTTGGGCCGGCCGGTTTCGGACCGCGATCGAGGCCCAGGAACGATTGCTGGCGAACGTCGACCCGCGCCGGATCCTGTCTCGTGGATACGCCCTGGTTCGCGCCGGCGGCAAGATCGTCAAGAGCGCCCAAGCGGTGGACATCGGCCAGACCGTCGATATACAATTGCACCAGGGCCGGATCATGAGCAAAGTCACTGAAAAGCTATGACAGCATCGAAAGCCGAGAAGAAATTCAACTTCGGCGAAGCCTACCAGGAGCTCGAGCAGATCATCGGCTGGTTCGAGCGCGAGGAAGTCGATCTCGACGAAGGGCTCAAGAAGTTCGAGCGCGGACTGGCGCTGGCCCAGAAGTGCAAGGAGCGCCTCAAAGAAGTCGAGAACAAAGTCGTCGAGATCAAGGCCAAGTTCGGCGAAATCGACGGCGCCGCCAACGAGTAACATTTATGAATATCCCCATCACTCCCGTCTCGCTCGGCCGTCTGGCGCTCATCACCGTCGGCAGCGTCGTCTACGTCTTTTTGGTGCCGGCCACCGGCCAAGCCGACGGTTCGGGCGCGGCCATCGCCACGGCCGTGTTCGCGGCCACGATGATTTCTTTCCTGATCTTCCAGGCCGCCGAGCGCCGCCGCCTGCTGCTCATGACCGTCTCGCTCGAACTCAACAAGCTGCGCCGCATCTACCACCTGTCGAAAAACCTGTCCGAGGCCTCGCAGCGCTTCCGCGGCTGGTTCACGGAAATCCACGGCTTTCTGACCGACTATCTGTCGGTGTTCGCCAAGACTAAATTCAGCGACTACGACGACGGCAGCATGGCCTTCCGCAAATTGAGCTACCATATTTACACGGTTCCGAATCTCGAAACGAAGAAGGAAGAAACGCTTTTTGAAGACCTGCTTAAGACCACCGGCGTCATCGCCGAAGCCCGGCAGCAGATTCGCGAGATGCAGGGTTCGCGCCTTTCGGCCTACAGCTGGATCACCGTGCTGTTGATCGTCGCCGCCGTGGTCATCGCCCAGACGCTGACCGTGGGCGATGCGGCCGCTTCGCGTTTGCTGGCGGCGGTGACCATCGCCACCGCCCTGCTCTCGGCCGAATTGCTCTGGGAGCTCGATACCTTGCGGGTCGAGGAGGGCAGTCTGTCCAAGCGCTACGTCGATAACATTTCGAAGCTGGAGTTGAGTCGTCGGCGTTAAGGTTTTCCTATGAAGAATCATGCCAGCGGCCATCGAAAGGGCGGCGCGGGTTATCGTACGCCCAGCGGGTTCCGTTTTTCGGCCCATGCCAAGATGCGCAAGCTGCAGGCGAAGTGGACCAAGAAAAAATAACCGCCGAATCCTATGCCGTCGAATCAGCCTGCCATCGTTCTGTCGCTCGGCGGTTCGTTAATCGTCCCGAAAGAGGGGATCGACACCGCCTTTCTCAAAAAATTCCGGGCGCTGATTTTGCGCCACGCCGCCAAGGGGCGCCGTTTCGTAATCATCTGCGGCGGCGGGACGACCGCCCGCGACTACCAGAAAGCGGCCGGCAAGGTGACGCCGCTGACCCGCGACGACCTCGACTGGATCGGCATCCATGCCACCCGCCTGAACGCCCATCTGCTGCGCACGATCTTCCGCGGCAACGCCCATCCCCGCATCATCACCGATCCGCATGAGGAGATGCCGACGCTGAAGCCGATCGTCATCGGCGCCGGCTGGCGGCCGGGCTGCTCGACCGACTTCGACGCGGTGCTGCTGGCTCGCCAGTACGGCGCGGCGACGCTCGTCAACCTGTCGAACATCGCTTACGTCTACGACAAGGATCCGCGGGTCAACGCCGATGCCGCTCCGATCACGGCCTTGTCCTGGAAGGAGTTCCGGAAGCGTTTCGGCGGCCGCTGGGATCCGGGCCTCAATTCGCCATTCGATCCGGTGGCGGCCCGCGAGGCCCAGAAGCTCAAGATGCGCGTGGTCATCGCCGACGGCCGCGACTTCAAGAACCTCGACCGGATCCTGGCCGGCAAAGACTGCAAGGGCACGGTGATCTCGTGATGGTTGACTGGCGGGGCCGAATCGTCTATCCTGTCCGCACTCCGTCATTTTCATAGGCGATTAATCAGATGAAGAGTCTTGCCCACAAATTCAGGCAGCCGCGTTTCATCGCGGCAGCCGCCGTCATCGCTCTGGCAGGCTTTTTCGCCGTCAGCGGCAAGGCGGCGCCGGCCGGCCGGATCCATGATCGGCCGCCGGAGATCGATTTCACCTGGACTCCCGAGCCGCCGACCATGCTGGAAGACATCCACGGACGCCTGGTCATGGACGACGATTACGGCCTCGATTTTTCGACCTACCGTTTCCGGGTCATCGACATCGACAAGACGGTCGATCTGCCGATTGCGGGCATGATCGGCAAGCGCTACGAACAGGATGTCTACCTGGGCCTGCTGCGCGACAACCCGGTCATGGCCAAGCTCGAGTCGGTGGCGCTCGAGTTTTCGATCGCCGACGATGCCGGCCAAGTGACCCGGCTCGTCAAGGTCATTCCGCTCAAAAAATAATTTCGAAAAGCGGCCGTTCCGGGCTTGACGGACGGCCGCTTTTTTGTTTTTTTGCGGATCTTTTTTGCGGAAATGAAAAACCGGTCGTTATGACCGGTTGGCGTGGCGGTAGTCGCGGCCGCGCTTCAGCGACTCCCCGAAGTACCCGGTGTGAGCCTCAAGGTCGCGGATGGTCTTGTAGTGGCCTTCCTTGGTTTCGGCGAAGAGCGGAGGGACATCGCCGATGTCGGGCAGGATGGCGGCCAGGAACATGACCAACGCCGTCGACACCCGGCTGCAGCCGTCGAGCCAGGGATGGAGCTCGCCGTCCATCATGCAGTCGGCGAAGGCCATGACCGCGCCCGGCCGATAGCGTTTTTCAAATTCAGCATGCCCGGTTTCCGGGTTGAACGTCATCAGCGCCAGGCTGACGTAGAAGTTCCACATGTACGTCTCCAGGAGCAGCGGCGGAACTTTGACCAGGGTGTAGTCCGGCGTCCACAGGCGGTAGCGCGGATTCACCTCCAGCTCGCCCAGCAACGGACCGACCAGTTTGGCGCTCGCTTCCAGAGCGAGGCGTTCTTCGCGGTACGCTTCGGGGTCGCAGGTCTTGAGGTTGGCGATGTCGAACCACTCTTCGCACATCGGCTTCATGCAGTGCGCCGGGAGAAAGCGGTACGGGTCCTTCATGCAGTCGGTCGCCGCCTGGTGGACCTTCCGGATGAGCTGTTCGGTGTTCTCCCTGACTTGGGCCTTGAGTTCATCGCCCGAGAGCCCGAGCTTCTTCTTCTTGCTGCTGGTCTCCGAGCCCTTGTCCTCGCCTTTGGCGGTGCGCGAGCGGCGCTGGACGTTCATCAAGAAGATTTCGCGAAACAGCGGGAAGTCGATCATCTTGTCCTCCTCCATCGTGGAAGGTGCCGTTCGATTTTAGGGGCGTCGGCGCGGTTTTGTCAAGTTATCCACAATGGTTTCCGTCGCTTCAGGCTTAAAAGTAAAAGTTATCGTTGCTTGACCCTTTTTTGAGAGTATGTGGCGAAGTGCATACAATGGTGATGCCAACAATGCAGAGAGGAGGTTGCGATGGCAAAGAGATATCTCGTCGGCGGTCCGGCCAATTCCGGCAAGAGCACGCTAGTCCTTTCACTCGCCGAACACCTGCGTCGCCAGCGCGGCCTCACCGTCGAGGCCATCGAGTTCGACGTCTGGTCCGGTTCCTACCGGGCGTTCCATGGCGAATTCACCTTCAAGGATCGGCCCAAGCGCCAGGGTCTCGCCTGGGACTGGCAGACGCCGCTGCGTGAGCGCATCGCCGCCTTCCGGGCCAGCCAGGCCGATATCGTCTTCGGCGACCTGCCCGGCATCGTGGACGAGGCCATCGAGCTGATGTGCGTCGTGGCCAAGGCCGACGCCGCCCTGGTCGTCAGCTTTTCCCCGGAGGGTCTCAAAGACTGGACGGCTTTTTTCGCGGCCCATGGCCTCCCGGTCGAATTCCGCGTCCTGACCTTCAAGGACGACCCGCCGGTCATCGTCACGGGCATGAACCGAGTCATCAGCCCCGACCACGCCGACGTCGCCGCCTTCGCTGCCAAGCTGGTCGGCAAGATCGGCAACTGACCTCAAGGAGCCCCTCAAGGCTCCTTTTTTACGCCTTTTTAAGCTCGCTTGACAGAACGCGGCCGCCGCCATAAGCTACTCGCATAATCTTCGTGACCGCAGACAATGGGTCCATTGGGGCGCGCCCCCAGGATAAATCTCCCTTAAAACGGAGAGCCTATCGAGGTCAGAGACCCTCCAAGGGGCCTGTTGTCTGTGGTCACGCCACAGATTTTATTTTATTCACGGTTTAAAGGTCGAACTAGACGTATGGCCAAACAGCGCGTACAAAAAGAAGCCAGCGTCAAAGAGATCGCACAGGAGCTCGGACGCATGAAGTCGGCGGTGTTCGCCGACCTCTCGGGTCTCAAGTCGAACGAGTCGAACTCGCTGCGCCGCAAGTCGCAGAAGGAAGAGATCGGCATTCGGATGACGAAGAAGACCCTGCTGCACCGCGCCCTCAAGGATGCCGGCGTCGAGTCGGTCGACACGTCCGCCCTTCCGGGCAGCGTGTTCATCCTTTATGGCTTCGGCGACGAAGTCGCCCCGGCCAAGACCCTGGCGGCTTTCGCCAAGGATCATGAGCGCGTGGGCGTCCTAGGCGGCGTCCTCGAGTCCCGCTGGATCTCCTCCGAGCAGGTCAAAGCCCTCTCGAAGCTGCCGTCCAAACAGGAACTCATCGCCAAGGTCGTCGGTTCGATCCAGGCGCCGATTTCGGGCTTGGTCAACGTGCTCCAAGGCAACCTGCGCAATCTCGTTGGCGTGCTCAACGCAATCAGCAAAATTAAGTGAACTAACCAAGGCCTTTGAAAAACTTCAGCTGCGAGGCGTCGCAACGAAAGCGTAGTCAGAGACTACGTTGAGGCGCGACAACGAAGCAGATGAAGGAATTTCAAAGGCCTCAAGAACATATGGCAGATGAAGTGAAAGTCGAGGTCCCGGCCAAGTTCCAGGATTTCGTCGGTACGATCGAAAAGATGTCGGTTCTCGACCTGGCCGAGCTGGTCAAGGTTCTCGAGGGCAAGTTCGGCGTTTCGGCCGCCGCTCCGATGATGGCCATGGCCGCCGCCCCGGGCGCCGCTGCCGCCGCTGAAGAGGAGAAGTCTTCCTTCAACGTCGAAATCACCGATTCCGGCGCCAACAAGATCGGCGTCATCAAGGTGATCCGCGAGCTGACCCAGATGGGCCTCAAGGATGCCAAGGATCTCGTCGACAGCGCCCCGAAGATGCTCAAAGAGGGCGTCTCCAAGGCCGACGCCGAGGCCTGGAAGAAGAAGTTGGAAGAGGCTGGCGCCAAAGTGGCCCTCAAGTAATCGTCTCTGTACGAAAAAACGGCCCCGCGAGGGGTCGTTTTTTGTCGGTTATTTTTGGGCCGTTTTCGGGATCGAGAATTTAAGCACCCGGTTGCCGCTCACCGCGTAGATGGCGCCGGCTCGTTCGTCGACGACCGCGTCCTCGGCCGACTTGAGCGCGTCAGAGGAGTATTGGGCGCGGAGAAGGCCAGTCGCTTTTTCATAGGCGATCAGACGGCCGGCATCGGCGTCGAAGACGTAGAGGCCGGACTGGATCGCATCGGTGCGGATACGGCGGGCCGAGGTCGGCGCCGGATCGGGCCGCTCGACCGTGAAGTCGTCGCGCACGCCCTTGGTCAATTTCGTCACCGTGCCGTCCTTGGACAGCACGAAAATCGAGCCGTCGATCGTCATCGAGACGCCGGAACCGACGTCGGTGCCATCCTTGAGATAAAAGGTTCCGCGTCCGAAGCCGGCGGTCGTCGCCGGATGGCGCAGAATGCGGTTGCGGGCCGGATCGAGCAGGTAGAGCCTGCCATTGAAGGCGGCGGCGTCCTTGATCGACGGCGTGTCGCCGCCGAAGTCGATGGTGGCCGGCTGCGCACCGCCGGCGGCCCGGGCGATCGCCAGCCTGCCGTCGGAGGCGCCGGCGACGACGCCGGTATCGAGCGGCAGGAACACCGGCAGGTCGGTCGCGGCCGGCCCGGCGCCGACCTTCTCGGCCGCGCCGTCGGCGAGAGCGATCTTGTAGATTTCACCTTTGGCGGTGACCGTCCAGGCCGTGCTTCCGGCAATGACGATCCGCGAAAGCGAGGCCGAGCCGTCGGCGGTTGAAGTCACCGAGGCCGCAACCTCGGGAGCCTCGAGAGGCACGATCCGGCGCAGGGCATCGCGCCGGCCTTCGATTTTTTTCAAAAGATTCTCCTTGGCCGCGAGATGGTCGGTGTCTCCGGCCAGAGCCGCCGTTTTCGTCGCAGCCTGGGCCAGGATCTCCCGGGCATGCTCGTTGTCGCGATAGAGCAGACTGCCTTCGGCGTCGGCGATCATCCGTTCGATCGAGGCGACATCGCTTTGCAAACGGCTGGCGGCTTCGAGCCGTCCGCTGCGGCGCTGGGCGGCGATGACGCCGACGCCGAGCGTCACGACAAGCGCGAGTATGGCGGCCAGCAGCAATCGGCTGCGGCGGGGGAGCGATCGGAACTTATTGACGACAGTTTCCTTGATGTTGGACCTGAAGGCCGCGACCGCGGTCTTCAGGCCGTCACGTCCTTCTTTGGTGGCGGCTGCTCGGCCCAAGCGGAAACAGATCAATCCCGCAGTTCGGATAGCGGAGGCGCATGCGGCGAGCAGCGCCTTCGCTTTTTCCATTGAGCGGCCGCGTTGCCGAGCTTTGGCCTGTTCAATCTGCTCGGGCCGTTGCGGCTGGGTCGAGCGGTCGAAGCCCGGAGCCGGCTGCGTCGGAGCCTGAACGTCGGCCGGCACCGCATCGGAAATCACCGTGGCCACGGCCAGGGTTTCGCTCAACGGCGAAAGAATGTCGCGAAGGATGAGCGTGGCCGACTCGGGTTCGTTGGCGACGATGACCGAGGTCAGTTTTTGTGCGCCCAGGAGTTCGCGCAGGTCGGCGGTCGAAATCAGCAGCCGATCGCGCCGTCCGACGACGCCGGCGATCAGGCTGCCGAAGCCGCGTCGCGCCGCCGGGTCGAAGAGCGCCTTCTCGCGCTCGCCGCGGGTGTCGGCCAGGAGATCGAAAATTTTGGCGCCGTTGCTCGGCGACGGATGGAAGAGCAGCAGGTTGGGGTCGCCCCAGGCGGCGGCGACGATCTCGTGCCCGCGCTGGGCGACGAGCGCGGCCCGGATGCGGTCGGGGGCGAAAGGCAGATTCTGGGCCGCGGCTTCGACCAAGGAGGCGTTGACGTTGATCATGGCCGCTTCGAAGATGTCCTCGCGGGTCGCGGCCACGGGCAGATTCAGGAGCGCGTCTTCGAGGCCGTCGCGGAAGGCTTCTTCGATGATCAGCGCCAGCGAGTCACCGACCTTGGGCGCGAACTCGCCGCCGATCACGCCGAAAACGCTGCCCAGCGTTTTGCGGGCTTTGCCCTGGAGCGGGACGGCCATGCTCTTGGCGTAAACTCTGCCATTCTTGACGTTCCAGCGAACCAGCTCGCTGACCCGGGCGACGAACATAAGCGGTCGGTTGGGGCGGAAATTGACCCTCCGCGTTCAGTGGCATTATACTACATCGGTCCGCAATATACCGTATGCTCGATCGCCTGATCGGTTCCAAAACCCGGGTCCGCCTGCTCCGCCTCTTTTTGGCCAATCCCAAGCAGCCCTTTTTCGTCCGCGAATTGACCCGCAAGATCGCGGCCCAGATCAACGCCGTCCGCAACGAACTCAAGACCCTCGAGACCCTGGGCATCGTCGAGGCCTCGGAAGCGCCGCTGGCCTCGGCTGTTGCAGCCGAAGCAGTGGCCGCCGCCCAGCGGAAATATTATCGCTTGAACACTGAATCACTTTTGTATCCGGAGCTGCGGGCTCTTTTTTTGAAAGCCCGCATGGTCACGGAAAAGGATTTCGTCAAGAAGATCGCCGAGGCCGGCGCCATCCAGTATCTGGCGCTTTTGGGCTCGTTCGTCGGCACCGAAGGCGCTCCGACCGACATGGTCGTGGTCGGCAAGGTCAACCGCGACAAGCTCGCCGGACTGATCAGGAATTTCGAGAAGGAGATCGGCCGCGAGGTCAATTACACGGTCATGACGCCGCAGGAGTACAAGTACCGCCGCGACGTCACCGACCGCTTCCTCTACCAGATTTTCGACGGCAAGAAGATCGTCGTCATCGACGAAATGAACGAGAAAGCGGCCGTGCCGGTGCCGGTATGATCCTGTTCTTGGATATCGCCACGCCGTCGGCTCGGGTCGCGGTGGTCTCTTCGACGACCGTTCGTTGGTCCGTTGGCGGTAATGCTTATGCCTTGGTCGAACGCGCTCGCGGTGCCAAGCTCGATGCCGTCATCATCGCCAGGCCATCCGCCGAGGCGATAAAAAAACCGACCTGGAGCGGGATCCGGTCGGCGGTGGCGATCGCCAATGCGCTGGCCTTCGCGACCGGCGCCAAGGTCGGCGAGATCGAAATTTCCGGACAAGAAAAAAAGTCCGTCCTGGAGGCCGCTGTCAGGGCAGCGGCAAAAAAGTCTAAAAAAGGCGCCTGGATCGAACCGCGCTACAGCGGCGAGCCAAACATCACCACGCCGAAGCCGCGACAGTAATCAGAAATTAAAGAGAAGCCCGTTGTTTTGGGCTTCCTTAGTTGCAGTGTAGCACATTTTTTGCGAATGATCTCCTTTGCCGTTGCTGTCCTCTGCCGAGGAGACGGGCGGCAGAGCGTCGGTGTTTCACCATGTATGCGCTTGGGCACAGCGGCCTGTCGGCGACCCAGTCCTGGGAGTGCGCAGTCTTGCCTGGGCGCTCCCTCATTGCGCTTCTATGGAACACCTTGATACCGGCTGCAGTCCGGCCCACTGATGCGGTTGCGTGAAACGGTTCTTGCGCCACGTGGTCTCATCGCAATCGTCTCGCACACCATGTCTGGTCCAGGCTTTCTAGGTCACCCGGCCCTGGTCGCATCAGTTACGAGAACGTTGGTCGCAGATTATCACAAAACCGACCCCTTGTCAAGAGGGGTCGGGAGGCTTCAGTTAGCCGTATTTTGGCAGTCGAACAGGAAGCAGGGAGGCAGATTCCATGGTTCTATCTCCGTTTTGACGCTCGAAAAATGGCGCCGCAACACCGGCAGCATCAGGGGCGAATACTGATGGAAAACGATCAACTGGCCGCCCGGGCGCAGGAACGACTTGGCGGCGGCGATCACCGACTCGCGTTCGTCTTTCGAGAGGTAGGTGAAGGGAACGCTGGCCAGGACCAGGTCGACTTGCTCCATGTTTTTGTCGGCAGCTATCTTCCGAAGATCGCGAACATCGCCCTCGACCGCGTCGAGCCGCGGGTCGACGCCGGCGAGTCCGGCGCAGAAGGCATGGTTGCGCTCGATTGCCAGGTAGCGGGCGTCGGCTGGCAGAGCCTTGAGAAGCGGCAGCGTGGCGACCCCGTCGCCAGGCCCCAGCTCGATGACCGCCATTACTTTGGATGCGTCGATGCGGCGCAGCAGGCGGCGGATCAAAAAAGGCGAGCTCGGCTGGACGGCGGCGACATGCCGGTCGGAAAGAAATGCGCCCAGGAATTGCTTGCGGTTGATCATGGCGGCAGTATACGCGATCTGGACGAAACGTGAAGAGTGTTGGCCCTTGCCGCGGCGCTTTGGTACAATGGATCCACTATGGATGATTTCGCAAAAAAGCAGGCTGAAGCCTACGACCGGATGGCCTTCGGGTACGCGATCCAAAAGTTCGCCCACAATCCGGCGATTCCCGACCTCAAGATTTTCCGCACCTACCTGTCCGAGAAGCCGTTGATCCTCGACATCGGCTGCGGTGTCGGCAGCGATGCGCAATACCTGGCGTCCTCGGGTTGCCAGGTGCTCGGCATCGACCTCTCGGACGCGATGATCGCCGAGGCCCAGCGCCGCGTCGGCGGCGTCGAGTTTCAGAAGGCCGACTTTCGCGAGACGAATTTTCCGGCCGCCACCTTCGATGGCGTCTGGTGCAGCACCGTCTTCCACCACGTCCAACTCAAAGACCAGCGGGATTTCGTCGCCAAGTGCCAGAGCATCCTGAAGCCGTCCGGCACGATGTATATCTCGACCAAGCGGAGCGGCACCAACGACGACAGCGAAGGCTGGGTTAAAGAGCATTTCGGGGCCGAGCCCGGCGAACAGGGCGGCATCGAAGTCGAGCGCTTCGTCAAGAAACTTTCCGACCAAGCCTTCAAGAAGCTGCTTGAAGAGGTCGGATTCGAAATCATCCGCTTCAAGATCTGGGGCAATAAGACCTGGATGGACATCTTTGCGAGGAAGCGATCATGAACGGCGCGGGTCCTGTCGAGGTTTTGCGCCCCTTCGGTGCTCGGCCTAATGGCCTGCGCGCCGTGGGGACCCCAAACCTCGCCACCCGCGCATTGCTTAATTCGCGTTCCTTTGTTAATGTCCGGTGCTGAAACGCGTATGCACAGGACCCGAGGCTATCGAATGCTCGAGGTCGTTCCGGGCGGCCTGGTATGGCTGACCCTCTTTTTGGCCGTTATCCTGTCTTTTTTCGCGCCGGTGGCGGCCGTCGTTTTCATCATTCTCTTCGATCTCTGCTGGCTGTTCCGGGTGTGCTATTTCGTCGGCTATCTCCTGTTCTCTTGGAGGCGGCATCGTCGCGATAGCGCCGTCGATTGGGCTGCCAAAATTCAGGTCGAGCCCGGCGCCAAGAATCTCTGGCACCTGGTGTTTCTGCCGACATATAAAGAAGATATCGAGGTGTTGCGCGCTACCTTCCGCAGCCTGGCGGCCGCCGCTTATCCCTGGCGCCGCGAGCGGTTCATCGTCGTGCTGGCCGGCGAGGAGCGCGATCGCGAACGCTTCGATCGCGTGTCCGCCGTTTTGGCAAGCGAATTCGGCGCCGAGTTCGCCAAGCTCCTCGTCATCGCGCACCCCAAGGATCTGCCCGATGAGATTCCCGGCAAGGGCTCGAATCTGAACTGGGCCGGACGCCAGGCCCAGAAAACGATCGACGAGCTGGGCATCCCGTACGAGAAGGTGATCGTTTCATCCTTCGATATCGACACTTGTCCGCATCCGCAATACTTTTCGGCGCTGACGGCCGCCTACCTGGCCAATCCCAAGCCGACCCGGGCTTCGTACCAGCCGATCGCGCTCTACAATAACAACATCTGGGACGCGCCGGCGGCGGTGCGCGTGGCCGCCTTCGGCACGACCTTCTGGCTGATGACCGAGCTGGCCCGGCCCGAGCGGCTGTTCACGTTCTCGTCGCACAGCATGTCGTTCCGGGCGCTGGTCGACGTCGGCTTCTGGCAGAAGGATATCGTCACCGAGGATTCGCGCATCTTCCTGCAGTGTCTGCTGCGGTATGACGGCGACTACCGCGTCCAGCCGCTGTTCGTGCCGGTATCGATGGACGCGGTGACCGGCGAGAGCTACGCCGAAAGCCTGCGCAACCTGTACAAGCAGCAGCGCCGTTGGGCCTGGGGCGTCGAGCATTTTCCGTTTTTGGTCGACAGCTTCCGGCGCAAGCCGAACATCTCCCTGGCCAAGAAGGCGTACTACCTCTGGAACCTCGCCGAAGGCATGTACTCGTGGGCGACGGCGCCGCTGCTCATCTTCATCCTGGGCCATCTGCCGCTCTGGGTCGCCTCGGACGCGGTTCGCGGCAGCGCCTTGTTCCAGACGGCCCCCCACACCCTCGACGTCCTGATGACCATGTCGATGATCGGCGTCTTTGCCACGGCCATCGTCAGCTTGACGCTGCTGCCGCCCAAGCCCAAGGATCGCACCTGGCGCGACTGGCTGGTCATGGCGCTGCAGTGGGTTCTGGTGCCGATCACCTTCATCGTCTTCGGTTCGTTTCCGGCGATCGACGCCCAGACTCGATTGATGTTCGGACGATATCTCGGTTTCAACGTGACCCGAAAGAAGCGCCGCGACGACGGGCTGGCGTTCGCGGCCCAAACGGTATAAAAAGGGGAGCAGAGACATCTTCCTATGGCCCACGTCGCCGTCAACATCGTCGCCTGGAACAGCATGCGGCATCTGCCCGAGACTTTGGCCTCGATCGCCGCCCAGACGCATAAAGACCTGTCGCTCATGATCATCGACAACGCGTCTTCGGACGACGTGTTGGATTTCGTCCGGTCCGAGTATCCGCAGGCGATGATCCTGCGCAACACCCAAAACACGGGGTTTTCACGGGCGCATAATCAGGGCATCGCCCATGTCCGGGCCCACTGCCAGGATCCCGAGAATACGTACGTGCTGGTGACCAACCCCGACATCGTCCTGGAGCCGAACTACGTCGAGGTCCTGGTCAGCGAGATGTCGCGCCGCTCCGACGTCGGCAGCGGCGGCGGTAAAATTTTGAAGCTCTATCCCAATCAGGACGAACTCGGCCAAGGCCTGCGCAGCGGCCGTTTCGATTCGACCGGCCTCAAGGTGACGCGCGGCCGCCGGGTCGCCGACCGCGCCGCCGGCGAGGAGGATGCCGGCGCCCATGATCGCACCGAAGAGGTTTTCGGCGTCTCCGGCGCTTTGGCCATGTATCGCGTCAGCGCCCTCGACGATGTCGCGCTCAACGGAGAATACTTCGACGAGGATTTTTTCGCGTACAAAGAAGACGTCGACATCGCCTGGCGGCTGCGGCTGCGCGGTTGGAAATCGCTGTACGTGCCCGGGGCCGTGGCCCATCATTATCGGACGGCGGCCGGCAGGGATCGCGCCTCCAAGCTCGAAACCGCCTTCAATCCGCGGCGGCGCCTCCGGCACGTCAATTTTTATTCCTATCGCAATCATCTGCTGACCCTGGTCAAAAACGAGCACGTCGGCAATTTCCTGCGCGATATGCCCCGGATCGGCTGGTACGAATTCCAGAAGTTCGCTTTCGTGGCCTGCCTGGAACAGCGCACCATGAAGGGCTTGGTGGATTTTTTCCGGCGGCTGCCGCGCGCCTACGAAAAGCGCCGCCTGATCATGTCGCGGGCGACGGTCCGGCCCGGTGAAATCCGCAAATGGTTCGCCTGAGTCATGCTATGAAACTCTCGATCATCATTCTCGATTACAAGAGCAGGGGCCTGGTGCGCCAGTGCATCAAGACGATCAATTTGTTCGCGCCCAAGTGCGATTACGAGGTCATCGTCGTCGACAACGATTCCGGGCAAGGCACCGGCGCCATGGTTCGGCGCGAGTTTCCGGACGTCGTCATGATCGATAACCCCGCGAACGTCGGCTTCGCCGCCGGCAACAACGTCGGTATCAGGCGGGCCAAGGGGAGATACGTTCTGATCATGAACCCCGACATCACGGTTCGGCCCGGGGCCATCGACGACATGATGGCGTACATGGAGGCGCATGCCGATATCGGCGTACTCGGTCCTCGTCTGGTGCATCCCGACGGCAGCATCGACATGTCCTGCTATCGCTACCCGACGCCGCTCATTCCCGCATACCGCCGCACGCCGCTGGGCAAGCTGCCGGCCGGACGCAAAGCCTTGTCGCGGTACTTGATGGACGATTTCGATCATCGCGAGACGCGCGAGGTCGATTGGCTGCTCGGGGCCGTCCTGCTGGTGCGCCGCTCGGCCATAGACAAGGTCGGCCTGCTCGATGAGCGGTATTTCCTGTATTTCGAAGATACCGACTGGTGCCGGCGGTTTTGGAAGGCCGGTTTCCGGGTGGTGTATTACACCGGAGTCGAGATGGTCCATTATCATGAGCGCCTCTCGGCCAAAGGATCGTGGGTCACCGGCCTGTTCCGGAAGGCGACCAGGATTCACATCGCCAGCTGCATCAAGTATTTCCAAAAATGGCGGGCGATGGAGACGGGGCCGGAGCACGCGCCGCGATAAACATAATAAGGTATACTGAAAGCGGCCCGGAGCGGGCCGCTTGACCGTTTTTGAATGACCGAGCACCGCGCCCCCAATCTCCTCGACGCCAGACGCCGGCATCGCCGCGCCCTTTTAGGCCGGCCGAAGTTTTGGCTGTCGTTTTTCGGGGCCGCCGCCGTCGCGGCGCTCGTCGTCGGCGCCGTCGCGGCCGCGCCCTTGGCGATCATCAGCATACGCGTCAAGGCCAAGGCGGAGGCCGGCAGCGCGGCCATCGTCGCCGCGGCCGAGGCCGCCAAGCAGCTCAATATTTCCGAGGCGATCGCCAAGTTCGGCGAGGGCGAGATTGCTTTGGGAGCCGCCCGGCGCGAGCTGGCAATGCTGTTCGCGTTCGCGGCCGTGCCCTGGATCGGCGATCGGATCGAGACGGCCGACCGCACCTTGGCCGCCGGCCAGGCGGCGGCGACCATCGGCCGCGACACGCTGTCGGTCGTCGGCGACGTCGTTTCGGCCGCGGCCGCGTCGGATGAAACCAGAAGCCGCATCCTGTCGTCACTGCCGGATGCCGCCGACATTTTGCGCGATCTGCCCGAAGAGCGCCGCCGGGCCATGCTCGCGGCCCTGGATCGCGGCGCGCCCGAAATCCGGGCCGCGCTCGAGACCAGCTCGGCCGCGCTCGGCGAACTCGCCGGCGTCGCCGATGCCGACCTTCCCGAGAGCCTGCGCGCATCGGTCGCCGAACTCCGGCGCAAGCTCACGACCCTGCACGCGGTTCTCAAAGCGGTCGAACCGGCGGCGGCCGTGCTGCCCCGCCTTCTCGGCTACCCCGAGGGGCACACCTACTTGTTTTTTCTCGAAAACAGCACCGAGATGCGGCCGACGGGCGGTTTCTTGGGCACGTTCGGCATCGTGACGGTCAAGGACGCGGCCATCGGCCGGCTCGAAACTCATGACGTGTACGCCATCGACGGTCCGTCGGAGGCGACGCCGCGACCGAAGCCGCCGGCGCCGCTGGTCAAATATCTCGGCGTCGACAAGTGGTACTTGCGCGACGCCAATTGGTCGCCCGACTTCGGCGTTTCGGCGGCACAGATGGAACGGTTCTTCGTCGAAGAGGCCGGCGTCGCCTGGGGGCCGGACAAGGTGCCGCATCTCGACGGTATCATCGCCGTCACGCCCGAAATCGCCCAAGACCTGCTGCGGTTTCTCGGCCCGATCACCATCGACGGCCAGAAGTTCACGGCTGACAATTTGGTCGACGCCCTCGAGTATCGGGTCGAGATCGGCTACGCGAAAGCCGGCATTCCGGCGCATCAGCGCAAGGAGATCCTGGCCAAGCTCGTCGACGAGGTCGCCCGGCGCCTGACCGCGCTGCCGGTTTCCGAACTGCTCGCCGTCGTCGGTCTCATCGAACGGAACCTGAACGAAAAGCAGATCCTCCTGGCGATGAAAGATACCGACGTCGAGCGCCTGGTGCTGGATCGCGACTGGGGCGGCGCCCTGGCCCATGTCGCCGGAGATTATCTTTCGGTAATCGATGCCAACATGGCGGCGCTCAAGACCGATTCGGTGATGACGCGCTCGATCCGCTACGCCGTCACGCCCGATGCCGGCGGTTACGTCGCGACCGCCGCCGTCACCTACGAAAACAAGGGCGGCTTCAGCTGGAAGACGACTCGTTACCGCACCTACACCCGCGTCTACGCGCCGTCAGGATCGACGCTCATCGGCGTCAGTGGCGCCATGGAGGACGACAAGCTCAAGGATCCTAAGCGCCGCGCCGGCAAAGCCGACGTCTATCAAGAGCTTGGCCGGACCGCCTTCGGCGCCTTCATCGCCGTTGAACCCGGCGAGAAGCGCACCCTCGAGTTCCGTTACCGTCTGCCGGCCTCCATCGGCCAGGAGATCGCCATCGGTGGCTACCGTCTCGACGTCGAAAAACAGCCCGGGACGGTCGCGGTGCCGTTGACCCTGGATATCGATTTTGGTAAGAAGCTCTCAAGCGCCGAGCCGGGCGAAGAGCCCAAGGAGCATAAAGATTCGCATTACCGGCTGCGCACCGATTTACGCACCGACCGGCACTTCGAAGTCCGGTTTTGATCCTATGTTCGTCCCAAAGATCGGCATCGACCTCGGCACCACGACGGTACTCGTTTACGTACCGAAGCGCGGGGTCATCATCAATGAACCGTCGGTGGTGGCGATGTCGGCCATCGACAAGAAGATCCTGGCCGTCGGCAAAGAGGCCAAGGATATGTTGGGGCGCACTCCCGATACCATCATCGCTTATCGACCGCTCAAGGACGGCGTCATCGCCAACTACCGCATGACCGAGGCGATGTTGCGCTATTTCATCAACAAAGCCCTGGGCGGCATGCGCCTGTTCAGGCCCGAAGTCATGGTTGCCGTTCCTGGCGGCATCACCTCGACCGAGCGCCGCGCCGTCATCGACGCGACCATCCATGCCGGCGCCCGGGCCGCCTACATCATCAAGGAGCCGATCGTGGCCGCCATCGGCGCCGACATTCCGATCGGCAGCCCCTCGGGCCACATGATCATCGACATCGGCGGCGGCACGATGGAAGCGGCCGTGATCTCTCTCGGCGGCATCGTCTCGTCGGCTTCGGTCCGCATCGGCGGCAACAAGCTCGATGCCGCCATTCAGGAAGCGGTCCGGCGCAAGTACGGCCTGGCGGTCGGCGAGCGCACGGCCGAGGACATCAAGATCAACATCGGCTCGGCCATGTACATGCCGGACAAGCTCACCATGGAAGTGAAGGGCCGCGACATGATTACGGGGCTCCCGAAGATCGTCGAGGTTACTTCCGACGACGTGACGACCGCGATCCAGCACGAGCTTGACGGCATCATCGCCACGGTAAAAGACGTGTTGAACAAAACTCCGCCGGAGCTGTCC
>JACQSM010000006.1 GCA_016205965.1 Candidatus Uhrbacteria bacterium | reverse complement strand
TTTTTTGTTTTTGTTTGACTCCCTTTACTTATATATATTCTACCATTTTTTCCCGCCTTAATCAAGCTTAAAATTGACCAACAACGACGAACAATCAGGCTCAAATTAAATTTTGTCCTTCAAAGAGTGGCGATAATAAAGCGAAATGACGAATAAATGCTTGAGGCTGTGGATAATTTTTTGGCCGTCAAGAGGATTGTTGGGGATTAAAATGGCGAGAAATGGAAGAAAACTGTCATCGATTTGACACTTTTTTTGACAGGCCGTAAGACGCTGGGGCTAACCAAATTACTATGTCCCAACCATTTCGGCGAAGAGTTCTTTTCGTCACGTCCGTCGTCGCCGTGTCGTTAACACTACAAGCGCCGATAGCTCTGCATGCGGAGACGGCGCCGCCATGCGTCGCGCCGACCGTTTCCACAGCGGCGCCGGCCGACGCGGCTCCAGCCACGGAAGTAACGGCCGCACCAGCCGTCATTCCAGTAACCGAAGCGCCGCCCGCAGCCGAAGTCGCCGCCCAGAATATACAGCTGATGTTCAGCGAGATACTCCCCGATCCGGCCGGCAAGGACATTGATGGCGAATTCATCGAAATAGCCGTCACTGGCGGCGGTACGACCGAGGGCTGGAGCATCATCGACGCCCACGAAAGGACCTTTCATCTGCCCGCGGCGCCGACAACCGACGGATTCATCATTTTCGCTTATTCTGCGACAAAAATACCTCTGCCTAACGATGGAGGATCGCTTTTTCTCAAAGGACCGGACGGTACGGTGAGAGACCGGCTCGACTATGCATCGCCCGTCAAAGAGGGATCGGCTTATGCCAGGACCGCCGAGGGCGGCTGGTCTTGGACGACGACGCCGACGCCAGCCACGGCCAATACCTTTCCCGTCGCTGCTCCGCCGCCTCCTGCGTCGTCCGGCTCGGCCGTCTCTGCGGCTCCACCGCCAGTCGTATCGACGACGGCAAGCGCATCTGGTACGCCAGCCGCAACGCCGGTACCAGCCGCTCCGCCGCCGAAACTGCGACTGTCCGAACTGTTGCCGAATCCCATCGGCGATGACGCCGCCGAGTGGATCGAAATCATCAACGACGAAACGGCCGAGATCGCGCTCGCCGGATGGTCGCTCGCCGACAGGTCGGGCGACCGTTTTATTTTCACGAATGAAAAAATTCCCGGCGGCGGCGCGATAACGATAATGAAATCGGTCGACAAACTCTCGCTGAATAACGACGGCGATACGGTGTCGCTGCTGGCACCGGACGGCACCATCATCGACACGACGATGTTCGCGATGGCGAGCGAAGGGAAGTCGTGGGCGCGCGTCGGTGATACCTGGAAATGGACCGATCCGCCGACGCCTGGCCAACGTCAGAATCTCGAAATTATGGCTGTAAATGAACAAAATAATGTCGACGCCGCCGACCCTGAAACGACCGTGAGCGCGGCCGCGACAACCTCGGGAGAAACCCCGCCGACGCCGGCCGATCTCGACGAACTTCCCGAAATCGAAGAAGGAACACCGGTCGAAATCACAGGCACGGTGTCGGTCGCGCCCGGCGGCATCGGCAAGCGCATCTTCGCGATCCAGGACGATGATGCCGGCGCCTTCATCCGCGTTCGCGGCGCGAAAACATTTTCCGTGGCCGTCGGCGACGTCGTCAGCGTTCGCGGAAAATCGAGCCGCCGCGGCCACGAAGAAAACGTCTCGACGGTCGCCGACGGCATCAAAAAAATCGGCCGAAAAAAAATCGCGGCGGTCGAACGCGACATCGGCGCCATCGAACCGGCCGATGCCGGACGCATCATCGCGCTCGAGGGCAAGATCAGCCATCGCACCAAGCGGACGCTGTTCCTGGCCGACGATGGCGGGCGCACGGAGTTGCGGGTCGCACTGCCGGCCCAGGGCGTTCCGCAGACCGAGCCCGGTTCCGGCGCCCGCGTCACCGGTTTGGTTCGTTTCACCAAAGATACACCCGAGATCATCGTCTTCGATCGGGCCGGCATAGCTCTGACCGCACCGCCGGCCATGACCAAACATGAATCGCCCACGGCCGAACCTCAAACCCTGGTCTTGAGCAGCAACGAACAGCGCTCGACGAACGCGCTCGGCGCCGCCGCCATCGTCGGCGCGGCCAGCAGCGCCTGCATCGCCGCCTACGTACAGCGTCGCAAGAAAAACCCGGAAATAAGCGCCGAAACAACGTAAAAACGCCAGGATGACTGGCGTTTTTACGTGGAGCGGGTAACGGGAGTCGAACCCGTATCTTCACCTTGGCAAGGTGACATAATAGCCGCTATACGATACCCGCGGGTTTTCGGTCGATGGGCTCTATTGTAGACGATCAAAACACACTGTCAACAATGATATTGACGCCCGGACCGATTTATGCTAAGTTCGAGCGTCGGTTTTATGCGTAATTACGGTTGCCGACAAGGCCTTTGACAATCCTCGAACTCGTCCCTACGGGCCACGGAGGCTAAGATGCTGCTTCTCGGACTGCTGTTCATCCCCATCATCACCGGACTGATCGGCCTGATCACCAGCAAAGGCAAGGTGACTCCACTGGAATTCGTCATCCAGGAGGCGGTCATGCTGATCATGATCGGCGCCGGCTATGCCATTGCTCTCAACGCGCGCACCGGCGACGTCGAAATCTGGAACGGCGCCATTCAAGACAAGGTGCACGATACCTCGGGCTGCTGTCACTCCTACAAGTGCAATTGCCATGAGTCCTGCACCGGCACGGGCTCGAATCGCTCGTGCCACGAAGTCTGCAGCACTTGCTACGAACACTCCCGCGACCAGCATTGGTCGGCCGCGACCACCAACGGCGAGACCGTCTTCAACCAAGGGTGCGGCCGCCCCGGCGAGAGCGGCCCGCAGCGCTGGCAGCAAATCATCATCGGCGAACCGACGTCGGTCGAGCATTCCTACACCAACTACCTCAAGGGCAACCCGGACTCGATCCTGCGGCGTCAAGGCGCCATGGAAAAGTTCGGCGGCCAGATCCCCGCCTATCCCCAAGTTTACGACCTGTACCGGGCCAAGCGATTCCTGACCGTCGGGCTGAACATGCCCGAAGCCGACCGCTACGACAACGCCCTCGACGCCATCAACATGCGTCTCGGCACCGCCAAACAGGTCAACATCACTCTGGTGGCGGTCCGCAACGGCGACCAGGCCTATCTGGAAGGACTCCGCGAGGCCTGGGTGGGCGGCAAGAAGAACGACCTGATCGTGGCCGTGGGCATGCCGGAGTATCCGGCGATCGCCTGGGCCGGAGTCATCTCCTGGACCGTCCGCGAGGACCTCAAGATCTCGATCCGCGATCAGATCATGGACCTCAAGACCTTCGACGGCGACAAGGTGCTCGGCATCGTCGAGCAGGAGACCAAGTCCAAGTTCGTGCGCCGGCCGATGGAAGACTTCGCCTATCTCAAGGCCACGGTCGAGCCATCATCGGGCGTGAGCTGGTTCCTGTTTTTCCTCGGCCTGGTACTGTCGATCGGGCTGACGGCGTATTTCTGGATGCAAGACCCCTTTGGGAGCGAATTGAATCGCTTCCGCTACAGCCGCCGCTTCTGAAGCGCCGGCACAACAAGGAGAAGAACCATGGAAGAGACGTCCAAGAAGAGCGGTATCGGCGGTCTGGTGATCGGCGTGCTGGGAGTCCTGGGCGTGGGCGCGCTGTTCGCACTCATGTTCATGGGCACGGCCTTCAGTTACCGGGGCGACTGCGTCCGAGCCGAAGCCGGCATCGAGGCCCAGTACAAGCAGAACCAGAACAACTACGACAACATGTGGAAGAAGTTCAGGGAGATGGCCCAGGTGCCGGACATGTACGTGGCCGACGTCAAGAAGGTCTATGACGGCGCCATCCAGGGCCGCTACGGGGCCGACGGGGCCAAGCAGCTGATCCTGGCGGTCCAGGAACAGAACCCCAACCTGGATCCGTCGCTGTACACCAAGCTGCAATCGGCCATCGAGGCCGGACGCAACGGCTTCGCCGCCGACCAGCAGCAGCTGCTGGCCAAGAAGCAGGCCTATGACATCGTCCTCAAGGGCAACACGGGGATGTTCGTCAATTGGCTCTGGAACTTCCCGCACATCGACCTGGCCAAGTTCGACATCGTCACATCGGATGCGACCCAGAAGGCCTTCGAGGAGAAGAAGACCGACGAGCTCCAGCTCCGCAAGTAGCTCCCCCGACCGGGAGCTTTTTTTATTTCCTGGAGATAATGCCGAGCGTCCGAGCGTCGCGCTCGGCTTCGTCGACCAGGGCGCCGAGGCTCGAGGTCACGGCTTCGGACCAGACCTTGGGGTCGGCCGGATCGAGACCGAAAGGCTTGAGCAGTTCGACGACGTCGCGGCTGCTGCCGGAGCGGAGCATGTCGAGATAGAGGGGTTCGAATTTGTCGCCGTACCCGACGCGGCGGCCATACAAACTCTGGGTCAGCAATTCGCCGAAAGCGTAGGCGTAGACGTAGAACGGCCGGTGGAAATGCGAGACGTAGCACCAGAGGCGGTCGGTATTCTCATAACTGAAAACGTCGCCGTCGGCGCCATACAACTCGCGAGCTGTCTCCAACCAGATACTGTTCAGGTCTTCGACGGCCAGACGCTTTCGGGCGCCATGGACCCGGCGCTCGAAGTTCGAGAATCCGATCTGACGCACGACGCTGTTCAGCATGTCGTCGATCTTGCCGGCGGCGAGCGCGAGCCGGGCTTTGGGGTCGTCGGCAAGCCGCGATTTCAAAAAATTGAAGGTCGTCATTTCGCCGAAGACCGAAGCGGTTTCTGCATAGGCCATGGGTGCGTGGAACATGAGCGGCCCCTGGGCTTCTCCGGCCAACAAGCCGTGCACCGCATGGCCGAGCTCGTGAGCCAGGGTCATGATGTCGCGCTGCGAACCGAGATAACTCAAGAAAACGAACGTCGCCGGCTTGCGGCCGGGCAGCACTGCCGAGTAGTTGTAGGCGCCGCTCTGTTTGGCGTCGGAGGCGGCGGCATCAATCCAACGACTGTCGGAAACTTTGCGGACCAGTCCGGCCAAGGTCGGGCTGAAACTTTCGTAGGCGGCGAGCACGGTCTTCAAACCTTCGTCATACGGCGTGACCGAGACGTCGCTCCAAGGGAGTTTGGCATTGCGGTCGCTCCAGGCCAGGCGCGGCAAGCCGAGCAACGAAGCTTTCAAACGGTAGTAGCGCTGGGCCAGCGGCGCAGCGGTTTTCGTCACAGCCTCATGCAAGGCCTCGACGACGCCGTCCGGGATGCGATTCCCTTTGTTGCGGGCCGACATCGGATGCGAGTAGCCGCGCTCGCGATCTTCGACCTCTTTTTCACCGACGATCATGGTCAGAGCCTGGGCCGAATACTTGGCGAACCCCCGGCCGAAGACGTCATTGATCGTCTTCATGGCGGCCGCCCGCCGTTCGGGATCCTGGTCTTCGCTGACGACATGGAGCATCTCGGTCAGCGTCTTCTTGGCGCCGCCGAAATCGAAACGCAGATCGGTCTCGAGGTCATCGAAGAACTCGGCCCAAGATGAGGCGCCGAAAAACGCCCGCTTGGTCAGCGCCGATTCGACCGGTTCGGAGAGCAGGTGCGGCTTGAAGACGCGCAGGTGGCGGATCCACGGCAGGTGATGAGCGACGTCCGGGTCGGTTTTCGCTTGCGCATCGACGGCGGCGTCGGAGAGGGCCACCAGTTCGATATCGAAAAACGTCAGATACTCGCCCGAGGCGGCGTTAAAACGTTTCTGCGATTCGAAAATCTTTGCCTTGATGGCGTCGTCGGTCTGGGCGACGCTGCTGCGCAGGAACAGATAGATGCCGACCTTCTCGACGAGCATGGTCAGTGCCTGACAGTCGCGGATGGCCGCGCCCAGCTTTTCGGCCAGCCGGCCGCGATAGTCGGCGGCGAACTTCTTGGCGCCGATTTCGTACGCTTTGATGTCGGCCTCGATCCGCGGATCATCGAGACCGTCGTAGAGGACGCGCAAATCCCAGCGGATTTTTTCGGTGCCGACGGACATAGCAAAAAGGGATCAAGAGTAGGGTCCCTCCAATCTATCCGAGCCGGCACAAAAAAAGAAGCGGCCCGGGCGCCGGCGTGACGTGACAATTGGCGACGTTTCTGATAAAACCTGCCTGCCGTCCTTTGACAAGGAGAGATAACCGATGAAGCACTGCCATATCGTCAGCGCCGAGCAATTCAAGCGCGAGCATCTGGAAGAGATCTTCGGCGCGGCCGACGCCGCCCGCTATGCCGTCGAACGAAACGGCGGCACCGAGACCTTGGCCCGCAAGCTCGTCAGCGTCATCTTCTATCAACCGTCGACGCGGACGGCCGAGACCTTCAAGGCCGCCGCCCTGCGCCACGGCGCCCGGGTTTCTTACAACCCCGATGCCAAAATTTTTTCGTCTGCCGCCAAGGGCGAAAGCCTCGAACACACCATCCGGGTTCTGGGCGGCGAATACATGGCCGACCTGATCGTGCTGCGCCATCCCAATGATGACGCCGCCGAACGGGCCGCCGGCATCGACATGGCGCCGATCATCAACGCCGGCTCGGGCACGAAGCAGCATCCGACACAGGCGTTGGTCGACATGTACACCATCAAGAACGAGCTCGGCCGACTCGAGAACCTCCATGTGGTCATGGCTGGCGATCCGATGTACGGCCGGACGATACGTTCTCTGGCCTGTCTGCTGGCGCTGTATCCCGGCAATCGCATCACCTTCGTCTCGCCGCCCGACGTCTGCATCGGCGACGACATCAAGCTGTATCTGCGCAAGCTCGGCACGCCCTTCGAAGAAACCGACGACATGGATTCGGTTCTGGGACAGGCCGACGTCTGGTACCACACCCGCGTCCAGGAAGAATGGTACAAAGCCACCGGGCAGATGGAACTCTACGAGCGGATCAGGCTCCGCTACGTCATGACGCCGGAACACGTCGCCAAGATGAAGCCCGAGGCCAGGCTGATGCACCCGATGCCGATCAACGGCGAAATCGCGACGGCGCTCGACGACCACCCGCAGGTGATCTACTTCAAACAGGCGACTCGGTACGCGGTGCCGATCCGCATGGGCCTGCTGACACTGATGCTGACCCCCGGCTACACTCCGCCGTGGGGCTGGAGGAAGCCATGAGAGTCACTACACGAATGATCCGCATGCGGCGGGGCGATGACATGCACGCCCACCTTCGCCAGGACGACCTCCTGAACGCCCTCGACTGGCGCCTCGTCTGACCTCAACCGGCCTCTTGGTCGGTTTTTTGTTATACTGACAACACTATGGGCCTGTTCTCATTTCTCAACGCCAAGGACAACCACAGCAACGGCACGCCGCCGTTCGAATTTTCGCAGATCACCGACCAGGTGTTCATCGGAACAAACGCCTGCTGCCGGGTCCACTTCGAGGACCGTCTGCTCAAGCTGGGCGTCAGTGCCGACATCTCGCTCGAGGAAAAACGCATCGACCATCCCTTCGGCATCGACGCCTACCTGTGGCTGCCGACCAAGGACCACACTCCGCCGTCGCGAGAAAACGCCGACGTCGGCATCAGCGCGCTCAAGAAACTCCTCGAACAGGGCCGCAAAGTCTACATCCACTGCCAGAACGGACACGGCCGCGGACCGACCCTCTTTGCCGCCTATCTCATCTCCACCGGCATGAAACCGGACGACGCCATCGCCCTGATCGCCGCCAAACGCCCGGCAACGCACCTCGAGCCGAGTCAGATCGACTTCCTCCGCGCTTCGGCTACAATGCCCTCATGACCAACCGCGACATCGCCGCCGTCCTCCGCGAAATGGCCCTCTACTACGAAATGGAGGGCGTGGCTTTTAAACCGGCGGCCTATGAGGCGGCCGCCGATTCCATTGAGTCATCGGGTCTCGACGCCGCCACGCTCTACGAAGAAGGCGGCCGCCCAGCGCTCAAAAAAATCCCGGGCGTCGGCGAGGGCATCAGCCATCATATAGAAGGCCTGCTCAAACGCGGCGGTTTTCCCGAGTACCGCAGGCTCCACAAAAAGTATCCGATAGACGTGCTGACGCTGACTTCGATCGAGGACTTGGGACCCAAACGGGCCAAGGTGCTGTACCAAAAACTGAAGATTAAGACGCTGCACGACCTCGAACGGGCGGCGACGGCCGGCAAGATCCGGACGATTCCCGGTTTCGGGGTCAAGACCGAAGAGAAATTCCTCAAAGGCATCGCTCTCAAAAAAAGCAGCCATGGCCGCTACTTGCTCGGCCATATTCTGCCGATCGCGACCAAAATGGAGGAGGAGCTGCGCCGAGTGTCGGGCGTCAAACATGCCGTCGTGGCTGGTTCGATCCGCCGTCGCCAGGAAACGATCGGCGATATCGACATCTTGGTGACGACATCGCAGCCCGAAAAGGTCATGGCCGTGTTCGTCGGATTTCCGGAAGTCGCCGAAGTGCTCGAGCACGGGCCGACCAAGACGACGGTGCGCTTGCAGAACGGCTGCCAGGCCGACGTTCGGGTGATCGCCGATGAAAGTTTCGGTGCCGCCCTCCAATATTTCACCGGCTCGAAAGAACACAACGTCGTCGTTCGCAAAATGGCCATCGCCAAAGGTTTGAAATTGAACGAATACGGCATCTGGCGCGGCCGCAAACGCTTAGCTGCGAAAACCGAGGAGGACGTCTACAAGGTCCTGGGCCTGTCGGCGATGCCGCCCGAGATCCGCACCGCCAGCGGCGAAATCGAGGCGGCCAAGAAGAACCGGCTGCCAGTGCTCATTCCCTACGGCTCGGTGCGCGGCGATCTCCAGACGCAGACGTCATGGACCGACGGCGAATTTTCCATCGCCGAGATGGCGGCGGCCGCCCAGGCGCTCGGCCTCGAATATATCGCCGTCACCGATCACACCCGGTCGCTGGCCATGACCGGCGGTCTCGACGAAAAGAAACTCTGGTTGCAGGGCCGCGAGATCGACGCCCTTAATGCCAAGCCCTCGGGATTCACCATTCTCAAGGGCGCCGAAGTCAACATCATGAAGGACGGCTCGCTCGACATCGACGATGAAGCGCTCAAGAAACTTGATGTCGTCGGCGCGGCCGTGCACTCGCACTTCAAATTGTCGCGCGCCGAGCAGACGGCCCGAGTCATCGCCGCGATGAAGAATCCGCATCTCGATGTTTTGTTTCATCCGACCGGACGGATCATCGGCCGGCGCGAACCGATCGACCTCGACATCGAGGCGGTCATCAAGGCCGCCAAAGCGACCGGCACCGCCGTCGAAATCGACAGCTACCCCGACCGCAGCGACTTGCGCGACTCGCACGTGCGCATGGCCGTCGAACTCGGCGTCAAGCTGGTCATCGACACCGACGCCCACGCGACGGCGCACCTCAAGTATCTCGACCTCGGCGTGGCCATCGCCCGGCGCGGCTGGGCCTCGACGAGCGACGTCCTGAATACGCGGCCGCTGGCCGAACTTTTAAGGTGGCTGCGGACGCCGAAGAACAAGAGGAAATAAGGCTTGACTTTACGCCGAAAAAGACTATCCTGGGCCCCATCAACCAGACGCTGCCTTATGCACGACCACGCCGCCAAAACCGCCGATCCGAAACTCAACGAACGCTTCTGGAAAGAGGAGCGCGAGTATCTGGCCGCCCGCAATCGCACCGCGGCCGCGCGTTTCGCCTCCGCCGCCGCCGAAATCGCCCGACGCCGCGATAAATCGGTCAAAATTTTGGTGACCTGCATGGATGAACGGAACACCCACGTCGAGGAGGCCCTGGGCCTGCTGCCGGGCGAGGCCGACGTGTTCGCCTCGGGCGGCGGCAAGACCGACTTCGCCGCCATCGAGCGCATTTTCGGATCACGCATCAGCAGCGCCGTCGCTGCCGGCAAACCGGTCAGCATCTTTCTGACGCCGCACGAATGCAGCCATGACGCCAACCTCGGCTGCGCCGCTTTCGGCAATGACACCGCCGCCCAGAAACAATTTTTCACCGCTCTCAAAAACGACATCGTCCGGGCTTTCCCATCGGTCGTGACCCACGTCATGGCGCTGTGTACCACCACGCACAAACTCCGCGAGATCGACTGCCACGACGCGGCCGAATGTCTGATCGCCGTCCGCGGCGCCAACGCCTTCTTCGATCGCCACGCCAAGGACGTCGGCCACGCCGGTTACGGCATCTATGTCGGCGACGCCTACCGCGCCTGGGTCGGCGACCGCAATCGCTATTTCCGTTTGTCGTCTCTCAATCCTTCGCTCGAGGGCAATATCGGTATCGCGCTTACGGTCATGGAACACCATAGCGACGTCGACCTTGCTGCTACGCCGGCAGTTCTCCATATCGATTACCCGCGTCACCAAGACGACGACTTAAGCGCGGCCGTCCGCGAGAATATCGATCGCGCCACGGCCCCGTTCCTGAATCGCTCCGACCTTCACGTCATCAAAACCGAAACCGACGTCGCCAATTGGCAAGGACGGATGCTCTCATAGTCGCGACGCCTAAATTCTGTTCTTTGAATAAATGGCATACCTAGGTGTGATACCATTTTTTCGTTTACCGTTTGTTAGCTTTCAGATATCATTGTGATGCTATGCGAAAGCGAACATGGAGTGAGCAACAACTAAGAGAAGCCGCAATCGAAGCAAGAAGTATTCGACAAATCTTGTTTAGACTCGGACTAAAAATGGCCGGCGGCAACTACAAACAAATTAATCATTACCTCAAAGTACTGAACATCAAGGTAAACCTGAAGGGTAAGGGCTGGAGTGCCGGTTCAAAAATTGATGGACGTAATTCCAAACCCTTGTCGGAAATTTTAATTAAAGGAAGTTCATTTCAGAGTTACAAACTCAAAAAAAGACTATTCAAGGAGGGACTTAAACAAATGTTTTGCGAGGAGTGCGGTTGGTCTAAGAAAAGTCCCGATGGTAGACTTCCACTTGAGCTGGATCACATTAACGGCGATGCAAACGATAACCAACTAGAGAACTTAAGAATTCTCTGTCCAAATTGCCACAGCTTAAAACCGACACACCGAGGACTCAACAAGAAAAAAATACATTACGCCCGGGTGGTGGAAGGGTAGACACAAGGCACTTAAAATGCCTCGGCCACAAGCCATGTCGGTTCGATTCCGACCCCGGGCACCAATACCGAACTTTCCGATTTTTTTCCGATTGATTCTACGGCGCGTTGCGCCGCAAAGTACGGCAGGACAGGGTTTCCGCGCGCTTCGCGCGCGGCCAAGCGCAGGTTCGAACCAAAGATTTCTTTGGCTATGACCTTTTCCGCAAAAGGTCATTATCCCTTGCGATTTTGACGAGGGTTAAAGCGACTTTTATCCAATTTTGGAATGGTTCGAGCCAATCATTTTGCTTTTATTCAATCCGCGCCGCTTTCTCGTCCAGCGACTTCTTTTCGGAAAGTAAGACGGCTTTCTGTTCTCGGCATGTTTCTCGATCAATATCCTGTTCCATCTATGGTAACTCTTTGGCTCTTTGCAATCCTTGCATTATGCGTAGCTCTTTTCATTAAATGGAAGTTACCTGTTTGGATAGGTCGGAGC
>JACQSM010000015.1 GCA_016205965.1 Candidatus Uhrbacteria bacterium | reverse complement strand
GAGAAGATCGCCGCCGCGGTCGCCGCCCGCCGGAAAGAACTCGACGCCGCCGCTTTCGCCGACCTCGGTTCGAGCGAATGGATCGACGTGACGCTGCCCGGCGTCCGGCCGCCCGAGGGACATCTTCATTTGACGAATCAGGCGATCCGCGAGGTCACCGGCATCTTCGAGAAGATCGGTTTTCAGCGCGTCCGCCATCCCGAGGTCGATGGCGACTGGTACGCCTTCGAATCTTTGAACATGCCGCCGGACCATCCGGCGCGCGATGAGTGGGAGACGTTTTTCGTCGATTCGCCGGCGCATGCCAAGCTCGGCCGCCTGGTGCTCACGCCGCACACCTCCTCGGGCCAGGTGCGCGAGATGGAAAAAGGGCGTCTGCCGCTGCGCATGATCGGCATTTCCAAGTGTTACCGCCGGCAGATCGACATCTCGCACGTGCCGATGTTCCATCAGTTCGAAGGGCTGTTCATCGACCGCGACGTGTCGGTGACGCATCTCAAAGGCGTCTTGGATTATTTCGCCCGCGAATTTTTCGGACCGGATCGCAAGACCCGGTTGCGGCCATTCCATTTCCGTTTCACCGAGCCGAGTTTCGAGGTTGACGTCAGCTGCGGCATCTGCCGCGGCACCGGTCGCCTCGCAGGCGGGTTGAAGTGCCGGCTGTGCAAGGAAGGCTGGCTCGAGCTGGGCGGCGCCGGCATGGTCCATCCGAACGTCCTGAAGGCCGGCAAGATCGATCCCGAAAAGTGGAGCGGCTTCGCCTTCGGCTGGGGCGTCGAGCGCACGGCCATGATGAAGTCCGGCCTGAAGATCGACGACATCCGCGATCTGTATCGGAACGACCTGCGGTTTTTACAGCAATTTTAGTTATCGGAGGGCGGCCTTCAGGCCGCCTCGAGAGAAGCCATGAACATCATGCTTTCGTATAACTGGATCAAAGAGTACGTCGCGACCAAACTCTCGCCCGAAGATTTCGCGCGCAAGATTTCGCTGTCCGGGCCGGCGGTTGAGCGGCTGCATCCGCAGGCGGCGGCTTTCGAGAAGATGGTCGTCGGCGTCATCAAAGAAGTCCGGCCGCATCCGAACGCCGACAAATTGCGCTTGGCCGTGACTGATTTGGGCGGCCGCGTCGCCACTATCGTCTGCGGCGGTTCTAATTTGTCGGTCGGCATGAAGGTCGCGGTGGCGCTCGAGGGCGCCATGGTCCGCTGGCACGGCCAAGGCGAGCCGGTAAAATTGGCGCCGGCGGAAATTCGCGGCGTCAAAAGCGAGGGCATGATCTGCGCCGCGGTCGAGATCGGTTTGGCCGACGCTTTTCCGCATGCCGAGCGCGAGGTCATGGACTTGAGCTGGTGCGCGGCCCGCGCCGGCGCGTCTTTGGCCGACGCTTTGGAACTCAATGACACCGTCTTTGACATCGAAGTGACGACCAACCGGCCGGACGCTTTTTCGGCCGTCGGCATCGCCCGCGAGGCGGCCGCCATCATGGGCGCGAAGTTCATCTATAAGGAAGACGTGATCCCTTCGCTCCCGAAGGCTGCGGTCGTTTTGCAGCTCACGGTCAAGAACGCGGCCCCGAAACTGTGCTCGCGCTACCAGGCCGCGGTTCTCGACGGCGTCAAAGTCGGGCCGTCGCCGTGGTGGCTCAAGAAGCGTTTGCGGATGTCGGGGATTCGCTCCGTCAACAATATCGTCGATGTGACCAATTACGTTTTGCTCGAGTATGGCCAGCCGCTGCACGCTTTCGATTATCGCAAGCTGGGCGGGGCCCAGATTCAAGTGCGAACGGCTGCGAAAGACGAGAAAATTCTGGCTTTGGATGGAAAATCTTATGACCTGGCAGAGGGCCAGTTGGTGATCGCCGATGCCACCAAGCCGGTGGCCGTGGCCGGCGTCATGGGCGGCGAGGAATCGGCGGTGCATGACGATACGACGACGATCGTTTTAGAAGCCGCGACTTTCGATCCGGTGTCGGTGCGCCGCACGGCTCGGGCTTTGAATCTCCATTCCGATTCTTCGCTGCGTTTCGAGAAGGGTCTGGCACCGGAGGCGACGGCAGCGGCATTGGCGCGGGCCGTCCGTCTGTGCCAGGAGGTCGCCGGCGGACGTTTGGCGGCGAAAGTTTGCGACGTGAAAGTCGCGCCGAAGAAAGCGCCGAAGCTCAAGCTGCGGCCCGAGCGGGCGCAAGCGCTCATCGGCGTCGAGATTCCGCCGGCCAAGATGACGGCGATATTGAAGTCGCTCGGTTTCGGCGTCGCCGGCGGCAAGAAAGCGCTCGACGTGGCCGTGCCGTTCTGGCGCGCCCGCGACATCGAAGGCGAACGCGATCTGGTCGAGGAGATCGCCCGCATCCACGGCTACCACAATCTTCCGTCGGTGATTCCGGCCGGCGAGATTCCTCTGGCGGCGCATGATCCTATCCTGCGGGCCGAAGACCGGACCCGGCAATTTTTCAAAGCCGCCGGTTACACCGAATTACTTTCGTATTCTTTCGTTTCGAAAGAACTGCTGGAAAAGACCGGACTCGATCCGGCGTCGTGCCTGCGTCTGGCCAACCCTCTCTCGAGCGATTTCGAGTTCATGCGGCCGAGTCTGATTCCGGGTGCGCTCGCCACCGTCAAGATTAACGAGGGGTTGTTTCCGGACGGCCAACTCTTTGAAGTCAGCAACGCGTATTTTCCGCGCCAGGGGGACCTGCCCGAGGAGCGGCCCAATGTTTTGGCCCTGGCATATGGCCGGGCGGCGGATGAAAGCCTGTTCCGTCAGGTCAAGGGCGCGCTCGAGGCCTATTGTCCGATGATCGGCGCCGGCGAGGTGTCGTTGAAACGGCGCGCCAAGAGCGGCCTCTGGCACCCGGGCCGCACGGTCGGCATTGCGGTCGGCGGCACCGTGTTCGGCACGCTCGGCGAAATTCATCCGGCGATTCTCAAAGCCTTCGGCATCGATTCGCAGGTCGCCGTTCTCGATTTCGATCTCGGCGCGCTTCTGAAAGCCTGCGACGCTCGGCCGTCGTATACGCCGATCCCGCTGTATCCGCCGGTGCGCCGCGACCTGGCCTTCGTCCTCGATGACCGCGCCGAGTACGCGGCCGTCGAGGCGGCCGTCAAAGCCGCCAGTCCGTTGCTGTCCGAAACCGAACTCTTCGACGTGTACAAAGGCAAAGGCGTCGAGGCCGGCAAAAAGAGCCTGGCCCTGCACCTGGCCTTCAGCAATCCCGAAAAAACTCTCACCGCCGAAGAGGCCGACGCCGAACTCGAGCGGATCGTTCTGGCGCTCGGGGAGAAGTTCAAGGCAACGATTCGCAAATAACGCGTCATATTCTCTTAAAATAATCAGGAGGGCGCCCTTTAGCCCGCCCTATCGGTAGGACGCCCTAAAGGGCGCCCTCCTGACTTTTTTTAAGCTAAATCTTGACAAAACAGCATTTTCGTGCTATATTTATGCGTTCCTTAAATAAGGCAGTCATAGCCCTAAGGCTCCGTAAAAAATCGGCGCTTTTGGGCTATGACTGCCATTCCGGCGGCCCTCTGGCGAACCTGGCGTGTCCTCTCACGAGGGTGTGCCCTAAAAGAAAGGTGTGTTGCCATGAGCAGCGCGTCTGAGTTTGGGAAGGATGCGGTTGACCTGGACGCAGACCCGTTCTGTCCCGCGGGCCTGTTCAGCACCGGCAAGGGAACCGAGCACCGCAAGGGCGGAAAGCTCATCCTGACGCCGGGAAAGATCGCGCTGTTCCTGGCCGAAGGCCAGAAGAACGGCGGCTGGCTGAAAGGTCACAAGCTCCGCGAGGAGTTGGTCAACTTGCCGGTGCTCAACGCCAACGTGCTGGACTACCTGCTTGCTCATCAGGAGTTGATCCCCGACGCGTGGAAGGGCAGGGCGGTGTTCTTCTGGGGCACCATCTATCGCGACCGGTTCGGCACTCTGTGCGTCCGCTGCCTCTGCTGGTTCGGCGACGGGTGGGTCTCGAGCGACCGCTGGCTCGGCAGCGGTTGGAACGAGAGCAGCCCGGCGGCGTTGCCAGCAAGCTGACCTTGGACCGTTGTTCCTTGGGCACTTTGACCCTTTGAACTTTGTCCTTGGCCATTTCTCTAGCTCCCGCGTGAACTTTGCGCGGGAGCTTTTAATTTTGATAGCATGTCATCGGTAGTAGGCGAATCTGCAGGTGATCACGGTTGCCTGCGGCCGAATTCAGCATTTGCAACAGAAAATTGCGGTGCCGAATGATGGTGTGGTATCCTTATACGAGGTAAACACTATGCTCCTCACTACCAGCGAAGATCTTTTGTTCGTCGTTCTCGCCTTTTGCGCCCTTTGGCTGACGGTGTTCCTGTCATGGTTCTTGTATTACCTGATCGCCATCAGCCGGGATGTCGAGACCTTGCTGCGCCAGGGCCGGAAGGCGGTCGAGACCGTCGACCATCTGACGCATGCGGTTTACGAAAAGTTCGAGCATTCGGCGGCATCGCTGACGCTGATCGCGCAGGCGGTCAAGGAATTGGTCATCTGGGTCATGCAGGAGCGGAATAAAAAGGTCAGGAAAAAGAGGGAATAGCGGCGGCCGCGTCCGCGACAAAAAAAGACACCCGCAGGGGTGTCGTTGTCATTTCAGTTGATCTCTTCTTCCAGCAGGGCGGCGCTGCTCACGGCCGCCGGGTCGAAGTCGCCCGGCGTCACGATCGGGGCGCCGAGGCGGTAGCTGCCGGGCTGGCCGGGCGTACCGAGATCGTCGGCGGTCATGAAGACGATGCGTTCGCCGAGCGACGGGCCGTAGATGGCCGCGGCGATCTCGAGCGAGACCGGGCGCAGCGTCTTGAACCGGTCGATGACGTAGAGCGCATCCTGGCCCCAGATGGCGACCAGGTGTTCGCCGGGCTTGAGACCGACGGTGGCCGTGGCATCGAGGCCGAGGAGGTCGTCGAACGATGCCGCCCGCACCAGGTTGCAGACCGAATGGTCGTCGAGGTCGGCCGCGCCGTTGTCGTCGAGCCGGCCGTACCACGAAGCCATCTCGCGCGACGATGGGAACCGGGCCAGTGCGTCGTTCCCGAGGCCCAGGAAGACCGTCTTCATGAAGGGCACGGTCACGAGCGAGCCGGCGATGTCGGCGGCCGGGCGGAAGCCCTGGGAGTCGCAGCATCCTTGCGAACCGTAGATGCCGAAATCGCGCAGATCGCAGAACGAGGACGTGTCCTGGACCAGGATTTTGGGGCCGCCGTAACCGAACAGGATGGATTGGTAGCCGGCGTCTTCACCGGGCCGCTCATAGGTGAGGATCTTGACGAAGACGCGGTAGCCGTCGCTGTTGCCGGCGCGCCAGTGGATGCTGACGGTGAACTTCAGGGTGACCGTCGAGCCCTTGGCGATGAGGATCGGCGGATCCAGCATCCGCAAGTATTCGCTGCCGCGGCTGAAGTAGCACGGACCGCGCATCACGACGCCGTCGCGGACCTCGCACGTTTCGGCATTGCCGTACGGCTCGATCGAGGCCGCGTCCAGGTCGACGTAGACATTGGCGTCATCGCTCAACGTCAGGCGGCCGGCCAGGGTGACGTCGCCGGCCCGCATGTTCTTGCCGTCGGCGCGGTTGACGAACGGGCCGAGGCCGGAAAAGGTGACGTCTTCATCGGCGCTGAAGGTCATGACGTAGGCCACGAGGGACTCGTCGCCCGGACGGACCGTGATGTCTTCCATCTCCGCTTCGGTGAGCGTCAGGTTGGGGACGGGCACCATCTCCGGCTCGCCGTTGTCGGTGTTGGTCGAACCGTCGTCTTGGGGCTGTCCCGGAACGAACACGCTGCAACCGGACAGGGCAAGCATGCTGATGAAACGGACGGAATTTCGCATCGGGATCCTCCTTGTTTTAGGCCCGCTCGACCGTAGCATGAGAGGGGCCTTGGGTCAACGGCGGGGCCGCGACAAAAAAAGAAGCGCGTGGGGGCGCTTCCGAAAAATCAGTTGTCTTGTTCGGAGCCGTTGCCGTCCGGTTCCCGATCCTCATTCTGGGCCGACTCATCTTCGTTGCACTTGGTGCAAGAAGGATTGGGTCCGTTCGGATCCAGGGGAAAGTGCATGCCCATGAGCAGCGCCCGGAGCGGCCAGCCGCTTTCGCGGATCAGCTTCTCGTAGTCGTCGCCGAAGGCGAAGCCGAGGGAGATCTGGCCGCCGCAACCGCCGCACTTGATGAAGACTTCGCGGGAATAGTCCTTGAAACCGTTGGCGTCGGCCCAGGCCTTGTCGAACGGTTCGAGCGGTTCGGCCAGGGCGCAGATGTCCGCCGGTTTCAGCGTCGTGAAACGTCGGATCGCTTCGGCATAGGCCTTCCGGTAGGCCGGAATTTGGTCCGGGTGCAGACGGCAATGCACCATGACCCCGGCGGCGCGATGCCATCCCGAATTGATGCCGACCGCGGCCAGACTCGCGGACACGTAGGCAGTGGCGGCCTCGATCTGCTTCAGCCGCTCGGCCAGGCGCTCCGCCTTCTCCTTCTTCTGCCGGTCGAGGACCGCCTGGGCCCGCGGGTAGGCGAAGTAGGCGAAGGGGAGGACGGCGATGTAGACGAGAGCCGTTCCGGGCAGGAAGAAGATGCCTTCCAGTGCGGACACGGCTTCGTCGGGCTGGCCGCGGAACAGCCGGAAGAGGGCTACGGGGGTGGCGAGGGTGACGCCGATCAGCCACCAGAGGATGTTCCAGCCGGGAATCAACATGCCGGCAGTGCCGCAGAAGATCTCAAGGCGCTGCAGGGACTTGGTCAAACGGACCCACATGTCGTCGCTCATTTTACGCTCCTTGTGCGTGGTCAAAGACCGCGAATAGGATAGGCGAGGATGGGTGGAAAGTCAAGAGTGTGTACAGTTACAGGGTGTCGCCTGAATTATGGGGGCATGGTATCATTTCGATCATGTATATTTATCGCCACCCCAAACCAATCCCAATTGAACTTGCCGGGGCAGATGGCTTTGCATTACGCGATCAAGCAGCAAGATATGTGGCCGCTAATTTAAATGTTAGCGGTGCGGAAAGGGGTTCCACACAACAACAAGGTTATGGAGCACTTGCGGAAATCATTGTACGGAAGAATCTCGGGCTGCCATTGATTAATCCTGCTGAACATCCCATCGCTTACGATTTTCAATTACCCACCGGCGTAAAAGTGGACGTTAAATGTCGCGGAGGCGTCCTGCCATTTCAGGAGCAATATGGTAGTTCCGATGGCATATCACGAGAGGCGAAACATAATTTTTTCGCTCGTCAGGTTTACGATCAGGCACTTAATACGGATATATATCTTTTGACGCATTTGACTGTCGCGGGGGATGGAAGTTTGCCGGGAACACTGCGGCAAAGAAAGTGGTGCCTTTTTGTATGCGGTTGGGTTTCCAAGAAACGCGTAACGCGCGAGGGCGTTTATCTACCGCGTGGGTCGCTTACGGAGCAGGGGAATACTTGGTTTACCTATCGAGGACAGGAAATTGAGTTTTATAACAAAAACCTAAATGGCCTCGATGCCATAGCTGACTTAGCGACCGTTTCGACAGATGATGTTGCTGATGATGCGATCAAGAAGGGTGGGCTAAACCTTACATCAGTTGATGCACTGCGGATTTGCTATGACTTGGTTGGTAAGGGTGTTTTGGATAAAACGCATCTCGATATTGTAAAAATGGAAACCGGCATAACGCAAACTGTAAAACCAATCCTTCAGGAAAATCAGTATTTCCATCTTATTGAGTGGATGCGGGAGCGGGGCTATGT
>JACQSM010000014.1 GCA_016205965.1 Candidatus Uhrbacteria bacterium | reverse complement strand
CTCGGGCAGCGCCACCGTCACGGTGGACAACCTCTCGCCCTCGGGCGCGACTGCGACGAGCGGAACCGACGGCGAGGATGCTCAAGCCACCCTGAACTGGACCACCTCGTCATCGTCCGACTTCAGCCGCTCGGTCGTGTTGCGCTGGACGGGCGCGAGCGCCGGAGCCGAAGTCCCGGCCGAAGGCACCGACTACTCGAACGGCAACGCCATCACGACGGCGACCGTGGTCTGCGTCCGCACAGCCGACGCGGCCTCGACGGCGGTTTCGGGCGTCGACGGCGCCGGCACCGGCGGCTGCAGTGCCACGGCGCTCACCAACGGCCAGGCCTACACTTACAAGGCCTTCCAAAAAGACTCGAACGGAAACTACGACGTCGGGGTGCTGATCGGGACGTTTACGCCGGTGGCTTCCGGACCCGACGCCACCTCATATGTCAACGACACCGAGGGTGCTTTGGATTCGTCGGCCTGCGCCACGACCGGCTGCGGCGGGAGAATCGGACAGTCCGTCACTTTAACCGGGACTACTTTCGGCACGGTCTCGGTCGGTTCGCGGGCCAATTGCGCCGGCGGCGCCGGCACCGGCTGTCTGCGCATCGCCAATTACACCGTGCCTGATGGCAGCGTCACGGCCTGGACGGCGACGTCGATCACCTTCACCGTCCCGGCCGCCATTTCCGTCTTTGCCGGAGCCGGAGCGACCTGCGGCGCCGCCGGTTCGAACGGTCTCTGCGTCACCGCCGCCGGCGTCAACGATACCAGCGGCGCACTCGAGTTTTTCGTCTACCCGGACATCACCTCGATCTCGCCTTCCGGATCCGGTGAAGCCAAAGAGGGCGATTCCATCACCATCACCGGTACCAGGTTCGATGCCACCCAGGGCACGGTGATCTTCCAGAACTGCGCCGGATCGGATCAAACTGCGACCGTCGGATCATGGGCCGACACCTCGATTTCGGTCACGGTTCCCTCGGGCATCGCCGACAATGACGACTCCTGCGACATCAAGGTGACCCGGGCGGCCGGTACGGGCTCGAAAACGGTCACCTCGACGGCTTTCACGGTTCTGCCGGACATCACCAGCATCTCGGTCTGTACCGATTGCGTCATTAATGGCGCTCGCGAGCATGCCTCCGGCGTCGATACCGACGGCCTCATCATGCTGAACGGCAAACATTTCGGCACATCGCAAGGCGTCAATGGCGCGGTCGAATTCACTGGCGGTTTCGGCACCGTCAACGCCCCGATTCATGGCACTGCCGAAGGGGCTTGCGCCACCTCCGGCTGGGCGGCCGCCGGAACTAGCATCTGCGTCGAAGTTTCGCCTTCGATCTCGAACTCGGCGTATACCGGCACCGTCACCTTGACCCGCAACGATTTCAAAACCAACGTCTGGACCGATTTCCGGATACTGCCGCGCATCACCTCGAATGCGCCGACGAGCGGCATCATTACCGACCTCATCCAGCTGACCGGCAATCATTTTTGCCAATCCGGCACCTGTCCGGTCTCGCCGAACCGCTCCAACAGTACCGACAACGTCAAATTCGGCTCGACGCAAGCGCTCGACGGTGATTTCGTGACGCAAACCGGCGGAGCCGGCGCCTGCGACGGCGCCGGCGCGGCTTGGGCTCACGGCGAGATCTGCGTCAAAGTCCCCGCCGGGACACCGACCGGTTCGCAACCGACCAAAGTCCGTTCGGGCGCCGGCGCCTGCCCGGGGGCCACTTGTTATGAGTCGAACATCAAGGGGTTCACGGTGCTGACGTCGGTTCCCGACGATCTCACCAGCCCGCTGCAGTACAAATCCGATGGTTCGACGGCGATTCCGGTCGGCACCGGCACCAATGAGACCGCGGCCGTCTTCAAGGCATCGATGAGTGCATCCATCAACTCGACCCTGTGCCTGCAAGTCGAGAACGCCGCCGTGGCGACCGCCTTCAACGGCACCGTCACCGCTCAAGAAGGCGGCGGTGGTCAGGAGGCCTGCAAGAGCTACACCGGGACGCCGGTGACCGGCGTCGTTACGCTCACCGGCCTGGCCGACGGCACTTCCTACCACTGGCGGGCGCGGGTAAAAAACAATGCCACCGGCGAAACATCAAATTGGGTTTCGTATGATCCGGGCGCCGTCCAAGATGAAAACCCGCCGACCAACCCGGCCTCGACAGACTATTACGTGGATGCCTCCGGTCCGGTCATCTCCAGCGTCTGCGCCGTCAACCCGGCAGCCTCGTCGTGCGACGGCTCGACGCCGACCGACATCGAGGCCCAGATTCGCTGGACCACCAACGAAAGCGCCAACGAGCAGGTCGCCTATGGCACGACCTGTCCGACCGGCCAGGCTTCGGCCGCGGCCACCTTTACGGCCTTGACCAACAAGAAACCGGCCAGTCCCGGCGGGTCGGGAACGACCCATGCCCAGTCTATGAG
>JACQSM010000104.1 GCA_016205965.1 Candidatus Uhrbacteria bacterium | reverse complement strand
TCCTTGACCCGGTCGGCAAGCTGGAGGTTCTGGGTCTGCAGCTCGCGTTCGCGGGCCAAGGCCTTTTCGCGGGCGAAGCCCGATGCCAAGTTCCATATTTTGGTCATCGGCGACAGCACTGCCGTCGGTACCGGGGCCGAAGATCCGAGCCTGTCCATCGCCGGCCGGCTCGGTGCCGACTTTCCCGAAGCCGAGATCGTCAACCTCGGCGTCAACGGCGCCCGGACCAAAGAGCTTCTGCCGCGCCTGGCCGCGCTCAAAGGACGCCGCTTCGAGCTGATCCTGATCCAGGTTGGCGCCAACGACATCGTCCATGGTACGAATCTGACCAAGCTCGAAGGCGACATCGCCCGAGTCATGGATGCGGCCGCACGCCTCGGCAAACGCGTCTTGCTGCTGACGTCGGGAAACGTCGGCACGGCCCATGCTTTGCCCATCGGCACGCGCTGGTTCTTCACCCGCCGCACCCGCCAGGTCCGCGAGCTGTTCATGCGAATCGCCAAGGAAAAAGACGTCCGCTACGTCGACTTGTTTCGCGAACCCGATAAAGACCCATTCGCGCTCGATCCCATGCGGTACTACGCCGCCGACTGGTACCATCCGAGCGGTGAGGGATATCGAGACTGGTACGATCATATTAAGGCCGAATTAGGGTCAAGGACTTGACAAAATCGCGGCGTTGTGGTAGTATGATCTCTTCATCAATCGCAGTCTCTCGAGTTATTGCTTGTCAAAGCTCCGTTACGGCAGATGAGGACGAGAGTCGAAACCGGTTATCGGTTCAAAATCCGTCGCGCGGCCTCAAATCAGTATTCCTGCTTTAGAGAGGAAACAGCGCCGCGGCCACGGGTTCCGAAACCATCCCACGTTAAGGCGAAATAGGGCCAGAAATAGCATTTTCATGCACCCGGGCTCGAATCTATCGCCAAGCGGTCAATGAGCGACCGGTTCGTTTCGTTTCAAAACTGAATAAGTTTTCGAAGAGAGTCTGCCGTTTGACGGCGGCCTTTTTTCGTGATAATTTCACCCGTCCAAGCAGTGGACATCGCTCTTTCCAAGGAGGCGCACCATGACATCTTCCGTCGCCCTTCATCACGAAGACGACATGCGGACCTTCTTCCGCAAGTATTGGCAGCTCATCACCGCGGCGCGCTCGCGCGTTTTCACGGCCTTCATCTGGATCGGCGCGGTCCAGCTGCTGGCCCTGGTTGAGCCGTGGATGTTCAAACACGTCGTCGATCTGATCGTCAGCTTCGCGGCCGCCGCCAAGGAACAGACCACCCAGGTCCTGTGGACCATGTTGGCCGTGCTCGTCGGCATGGGCGGCGTCACCTCGGGCAAGAACTACCGGCTTATCTCGCTGATGGGCCTGCTCGAGTACGGCCTGCCGCTGATCTGCGGCCGCAAGCTCCTGAACCTTCCGCTTTCCTATCATCACACCGAGAACACCGGGTTGAGCGTCGGCAAGGTGATCCGGGGCGTCGGCAACATGACGGCGCTCACCGGCCTGCTGTTCTTCGAGATCGCGCCGCTGGGCGTTCAGATACTGATCACTGCCGCGCTGTTCCTCAACAAGTGCGCGGCCGCGATCATGGTCATGCTGCCCGTCGTCGCCGTCTTCTGCTATCTGACCTGGAAGGTCAAGACGAAGCTGCAGGCGACGAGATCCGAACGCCACGCGCTCGACGGCGACGCCGACGAGATTTTGAGCCAAGCGATCACCAACGTCATGACCGTCCAGGCCTTCTGCCAGGAAGAACGGGAGATGAAGGTCGTGGAAGGGCTTCGGGCCAAGGTCCGCCGGCTTCTCGAAAAGGAGTATGCGGTCCACGGCTGGGCCGACGTCGTCAGGAACAGCATCATCAGCATCGGGCGCGTCGGCGTCATCGCCGTCTGCGCCTGGGCCGTATTTTCGCACGACCTGACGCCCGGCGAACTGGTTTTCGTGGTCACGCTCTCTGAACGGATCTTCGTCTCATGCTATCGGGTCGGTTCGATCTTCGACCGCGTAGCCGAGGCCATGGAGCCGGTGCTGCGCATGCAGGCGATCCTGGCCGAGCCCGAGACGACGCCCGATCCGGACGATCCGGTCGAGCCTCCGGCCCGCTTTCAGGGACGCATCGAGTACCGCGACATCGTCTACTCCTATCCGAGACGCGGCGCGGCGGCTCCGCCTCGGCCGCCGGTGCTGCAGAATCTGCGGCTGGTCATCGAACCGGGCCAGAAAGTCGGCCTGGTCGGACCGTCGGGCGGCGGCAAAACCACCATCGCCAAGCTGGTCGAGCGTTTCTACGATCCCGACAGCGGCGAAGTCGCCATCGACGGCATCCCCCTCAAGCGGATGCGCAAGGCTGCCTTCCGTCGGCAGATCGGCTACGTGCCGCAGGAAGTCGAAATCAAGAACGACACCGTGGCCGAGAACATCGCCTACGGCTGTCCGGGCATCGACCGCGAGGCCGTCGTCCGCGCCGCCAAAGCGGCCAACGCCCACGAGTTCATCATGGAAGATCTCGAGCACGGGTATGACACGGTCGTCGGCAACGGCGGCCAGTTCCTGTCCGGCGGCCAGCGCCAGCGCGTCGGCATCGCCCGGGCGCTGCTGATCGACCCGCCGATCCTGGTCTTCGACGAAGCGACGTCCAACGTCGACTCCATGAGCGAACAGAAGATCCATGAGGCCATGGCCGAGATCTGCAAGGGCCGCACGGTCATCATCATCGCTCACAAGCTCGCCACCGTCCGCGACGCCGACCGCATCTTCGTGGTCGACCACGGCTGCATCGCCGACGCCGGCACGCATGACGAGCTCATCGACCGGCCCGGCATCTACCGTCAGATCGCCTCGCTGCAACGCTTGCACCAGGGCTGACGCGGCGCAGGTTTTCACCTGCGCTTTTTTTAATCTGCCCGCCTCTTGACACCCTCGGCCGTTCGAAGGTAAGGTTTTTTATCACTCTTGTGATGCGCAAACCTATGATCAACATCAATCTCCACTTCAAGCCGACTTTCGGCGCCGTCCTCTACGGCGCGGAGCTTGTTTTGGCTGCGCGCATCATTCCTGGCAGAGCCTCGTAAAGACATAACCGTCTTTTCGGAGCCCCGCCCGGAACGGCGGGGCTTTTACGTTCGTTGACAAGGAGGTCGAAGATGGACACCGACATCGAAACCCGTTCCATCGCCAACTGGCGCGAGTATCTGCAAGAGACCAAGGAGAGTTTCCGTGTCTATCGCTGGGTCTGGCAGCAGCTCGTCGACCGCCAAAGCGAGCGCCTGGCCGTCTCGACGGCCCTGGGCATGTTCGGCAACAGCATCGCCGTCCAGCTTACGCCCTTGAGTTTCGGCGGCGTCATCTACGGATTGACGCAGCATGATGCCGTGATGGTGGTTGCGAGCTTCGCCGGATTCGCGGTGCTGAAGCTGGGACGCGAACTGCTGCATTGGTGGTACGCCCGCAACCGCGAAAAATTCGTCGGCTTGATCAATCACCGGCTCGAGATCCGGTTCAGCGAACTCTTTTTCGGAAAGTCGCTCGGCCAGCACCTGGCGGAAAGCGGCACGCTGTCATCGGCCAACACCGAAAAGGGACGCGGCCGGATCGCCGACATCATCAATACGGCGGCGTTCGAAATCAGCACCGTCTTGAGCGAGCTTCTCGTGGCCTTCGTCCTTCTGTGGCTCTGCGCCCTCGTCGCCGGCGGCGTGATGACGTTCATCTTCGCCACCTACTTGGTCTGGGCCGTGTACCTGAATCGGAAAGCGGTGGTCGTGCTCACGCCGATCGAGGCCGAGTTCCGCGCCATTACCAGGCATCGGGTCGAGCGCTGGGAGAACATCGAGCGGGTCAAAACCTGCGGCAAAGAGGTCGAGGAAGTCAATCTCATGGACCGTTGGAACCGGGCGATCCTCGACAAGGATCGCGGCTTCTGGCTCTGGTTCATCGACATGATCGTCATCCGCGACGTTCTCAACGTGGTGATCATCTGCGGTCTCTTCGGGTACGGCATCCGGCTGGTCTGGCTCGGCGATTGGACGGTGGCGCTGCTGATCCCGATGTGCAATTGGGTGGCGCTCGTCGCCGACAACCTGTGGCGCATCGGCCAGCTCGAGCACCGCATGAATTCGGCGCTGCCGTCTGTCCGTTCGCTCATGGCCGCGCTGACCCTGACGCCTGATGCCGCCGACGAGCCCGACGCCCGGCCGGTCGATCCGGACGTTCCGCTGCGGATCGAGTTTGCCGGCGTTTCGCATTCGTACCGGCGCGACGGCGATCCGGACGGCCGGACTTCGAGCGTGCTCCGGGACGTCTCCTTCGTCATCGAGCCCGGCGAGAAGGTCGCCTTGATGGGCTCGAGCGGCGCCGGAAAAACCACGACCATGCGGCTGGCGCAGCGCTTCATGAACCCCGAAGGGGGCGCGATCCTGATCAACGGATGCGATTTGCGTCGGGTGCAGATCGCCTCATGGCAGCGGATGATCGCCTACATCCCGCAGCAGGCGCAGATTCTCGACGGCACGCTCCGTTACAATCTGGTCTACGGCGTGCCGGAAGCGGATCGCAGCAAGATTTCCGACGATGAGCTTTGGGAGCTCTTGGGCAGGCTCCGTCTCGATTCCAGGCAGCGGTTCGTCAACGGACTCGATACTCCCGTCGGACGGCGCGGCATCAAGCTGTCGGGAGGCGAGGCGCAACGCGTCATGATCGGCGCGGCCGTCACGCGGCGCCCAGGCTTCATCATCATCGACGAGGCGACGAGCAGCCTGGACTCGACGACCGAGAAAATGGTGCAGCTCGGTCTGGCCGAAGTGCTGCCCAAGGAGACCGGCGCGCTCATCATCACTCACCGGCTCTCGACCGTGCGGCATCTGTGTTCCAAGTTCATCGTGCTGCGTTCGGCCGAAGAACTCGCCGCGGACGACGCCCAGATCGAGGCCATCGGCGGATCGTTCGAGGAGCTCTATGCCGCCTCGCCGACCTTCCGCCGGCTGGCCGACGACCAGGACGTGGTCATCGCGCTCCCGGCGCAGACCGGCACGGCATCGATTTCCAACCACCTTTGACGGTGGTTTTTTCTTGTCCGCCAGCCAGGTCTGTCCGCCCGGTTCGCGTTGACGGAGAGCGGCCGCCGTGATAGATTGCGCATTACGTTCATTTTCCGCGGGCTTCGGTCCGCCAACACGGGAGGTCGCATCATGGCGACGCAACAGTCGGATGGTGGTCTGGTTTTGGAAGGGTACACGCAGGCGAGCGCCGACCAAAGTCGCGCCGTCATCGTCAGGCTCGAGCGCTGGCTCGATCCCTTCGCTAGCCGGGTGATGAAGAAGCATCCGCTCACTTGGGAGGAAAAGCTCGATGGCTTGGTCTGGTTTTTGCGGTTCGGGCTGCCGATGCTGCTCTATGGCCTGATTGTTCGGGGCCGCCGGCGCTACGAATCGCCGGCCGAAACCAGCGGTGCCACGCTGACCGCCTGTCATCTGACGCGCGCCTGGCTCGAAAGCCTGTCGCTGTCGGCCGAACTGCACGGCGAGCTTCGGCTTCATGTTCTCGACGACGCCATGCTTCCGCCGATGGACGGAGTCGAACGGGAGATCTTCGAAGAAGAGTGCGTGCGCGCCGGCATCGACGGCGATATCGCCCGAGAGATCCTGCGCCTGGCGCGCGATTCGCTGACCGCCGGCAAGACCGTGCCCGACGAAGTGGCCGAGTACTTCCGGCTCGACAACGTCGCCGTCAAGTACGGTCACGAAACCAGGCATCCCGGTTCCGTCTGAAACCGCCGTTGACACGGCGTTTTTTATTTCGAGTCGCCGACTGCTATACTTCTTGGGAATTTCCACAACATGACCCCCCAAGAATACATCGCCAACGCCATGCGGACCGACAAAAGCGACTACGGCTACGGCCCGACCGGCGGCGTGACGCCGCGCATCGAGCATGCTGTCATGGGCACGGTGACCGAGGCGGGAGAACTGCTCGATGCCGTCAAAAAGGCCAAGATCTACGGCAAACCGCTCGATCGCGTCAATCTGGTCGAGGAGGCCGGCGACTGCATGTGGTATCTGGCGCTTTTGTGCACCGAGCTCGGCGTCAGCTTCGAGCAGGTCTGGGAGAAGAATATCGCCAAATTGCGGGCGCGGTATCCCGAGAAGTTCACCCAGGAGCATGCCTTGGCACGCGATCTTGAAACGGAACGAAAAATTTTAGAAACATAAGGTCTTCCATATGCAATCACTCAACGAGGTCTACTCCCGCATCCAGGAAAAGAAGAAGGAACGCCGCGACCTGACCAAATCGATCAAAGACGCGCTGGCCGGCAACGCCCGCTACCAGCAGATCACCGAGGAACTCCGCAAACTCAAAGAAGAAAAGAAGTCGATCGAGAATCAGACCATGGCCGGCGGCGAAGCAGAAAAAATGGATCTGCTCAAGCTCGACATCGATTCCAACCGCGAGATGCTGGCCGACATCGCCGTGAATCTCCTGGTCGCCAACGAGAAGGTCGAGATCGTCGACGAGCATAACAATCGCCTGGTGCCGTCGTTTTCGGTCAGCTTCAAGAAAGATGAAGAGGGCTCGACCGTCGTTCCCGAGGCCAGGAAGCCGGCGTTTGCCGAAGCGGTCTGACGTATGGAACAGGTTGCGCCGGTCAAAAAAGTCGTGACGCTGTGCGTCGTCCGTCGCGGCAACCAGGTGCTGCTGGGGTTCAAAAAGAGGGGATTCCTGGCCGGCAAGTGGAACGGCTTCGGCGGCAAGGTACAGCCGGGTGAAACCGTTTTGGCTGCCGCCGCTCGCGAGCTCAAAGAAGAAGCCGGCATCAGCTGTCGTTCGTTCGTGCATCGCGGCATCGTTTGCTTTCATGAAGAGGTGCCGAATACGGTTTTCGAAATGCACGTCTTCGAAGGCACCGATATCGAAGGCGAGCCGGTCGAGTCCGAAGAGATGCGGCCGCAGTGGTTCCCCGTTGCTGTGCTGCCGTACGAGGGCATGAGTCCGGACGACAAGCACTGGATGCCGGTGTTCTTCACGGGCAACAAATTCAGGGGCGACTTCTATTATGACGGCACGCCCGAAGGGTTGCTCCGGCACGAGCTTCATGCGAGATAGGATACGAGGTCGACCGTTTGCAAATACCGCGCGCCTCCTCTATTATGTCGCCAGTCCATTCTGGTGACGTTTTTTGTTTTTATGCCATCCATGCACTGGAAAGATCGTCTGTCAGGCGTCGGCAAACTCATTCTCTCGGCTTTCGCGCCCAAGTCCGGGCGCGGCAAGGTTCGTCAGGCGGTCGTTTTCGTCCTGGCGCTCCTCTTCGTAACCGCAAACCTCAACTATCCTAAATATTGGGATGCCGGGGCCGATCGGCTTAACGCCGCTTTCGACAAGGTACCGGCCTTGGCGCAAGTGAATATTCCGCATTTTTGGCGCGTGCCGTTTCGCCTCGGCCTCGATCTCCAGGGCGGCACCCACTTGGTCTACTTGGCCGACACCAAGGGTATCGACGATGGCGAGCGCGATGAAGCGCTGGCCGGCGTCCGCGACGTCATCGAGCGCCGCGTCAACGCGTTCGGCGTTTCCGAACCGCTGGTCCAGACCAACAAAGCCGGCGAACAATGGCGCGTCATCGTCGACTTGGCCGGCGTCCGCGACATCTCCGAGGCTATCAAGCTGATCGGCGAAACCCCGATTCTTGAATTCAAGGAAATCAACAACGAGCCGTCCCGCGAAATGACCGCTGCCGAGAAGAAAGAGATGGCCGCCTTCAACGCCAAGGCGCTGGCTCGGGCCAAAGAAGCGCTCCGCAAGGCCCGCGCGTGGGGAGCCGACTTCGCCGCCCTGGCCAAAGAGTATTCCGAAGACCAGGTCGCCAAAGAAAGGGGAGGCGACCTCGGCTTCGTCGCGCCGGCCGGAGCTTACGAAATCGTGGCCGATAAGATCGGCTACCTCAAGGTCAAGCCCGGCGCCGTCATTCCGGAGATCGTGACCTCCTTCGACGGCCAGCACGTCTTTAAATACGAGGAGAGCCGTGAGGCCGGAACCGAGGTCAACGCTTCGCACCTCCTCATTTGTTATGAAGGCGTCCAGGGCTGCGAGCAGACGCGAACCAAAGAAGAAGCTCGCAATCTGATCGACGAGATCAAGGCCAAGGCGACCGCGTCCAACTTCGGCACCCTGGCCAAAGAGAACTCCGACGACAAATCCAACTCCGAAAAAGGCGGCGACCTCGGTTGGTTCAAGAAAGGCGCCATGGTCGCGCCGTTCGAAACGGCCGCCTTCGCCCTCCAGAAAGGCGCCGTCTCCGACGTCATCGAAACCGACTTCGGTTTCCACCTCATCTACAAGCTCAACGAACGGCCGGTCTACGAGTATCGTCTCCGCGACATTCTCCTGAAGACCAAGAGCGCCAACGATTACATCCCGCCGGCCGAGCCCTGGAAGAACACCGCTCTCTCGGGCAAGCACGTCAAGCGCGCCACCCTCCAGTTCCAGCCGCAGACCGGCGAACCGCAGGTCGGCCTGGACTTCAACGACGATGGCAAGAAGCTCTTCGCCGAAATCACCGAGCGCAATGTCGGTAAGCCGGTGGCCATCTTCCTCGACGGCCAGGCTTTGAGCGAGCCGGTAGTCCAGGAGGCGATCCGCGACGGCGCCGCCGTCATCTCCGGCAGCTTCACTATCGCCGATGCCAAGCTCTTGGTACGCCGTCTCAACGCTGGCGCCCTGCCGGTCCCGATCCAGCTCGAAAGCCAGCAGTCGGTCGGCGCCAGCCTGGGCCAGGACTCGCTCGACGCCAGCCTCAAGGCCGGACTGATCGGCTTCGCCGCCGTGGCCCTGTTCATGCTGCTCTATTACCGCCTGCCTGGCCTGATCGCCATCCTCGCCCTCCTGCTGTACTCGTCGATCAACTTGGCGCTCTACAAGACTATTCCGGTGACCTTGACGCTTTCGGGCATCGCCGGTTTCATCCTGTCGGTCGGCATGGCCGTCGATGCGAACATCCTGATCTTCGAACGCACTAAAGAAGAACTGTTGCGCGGCCGGCCGCTCGGCTCGGCCATCGACGAAGGCTTCCGCCGGGCCTGGCTTTCGATCCGCGACTCCAACTTCACGACGCTGATCTCCTGCGCCATCCTGTTCTACACCAGCACCAGCCTGATCAAGGGTTTCGCCTTCACCCTGGCGCTCGGCGTGCTGATGTCGATGTTCTCGGCCATCACCGTCAGCCGCACGCTGCTGCGTTTGGTCGGCGGCTGGCGTTACTGCCAGAATCCGGCGCTGTATTTGGCGGGCTGGACCCGTTCGGGCAAGATCGATAAGGCATAACCATATGAAGCTTCCCATCATCAAGCATCGCAACGCCTGGTTCCTGTTTTCGGGACTGCTCGTCGCCGCCAGCATCATCGCGCTCGTCGTCTATCCGCTCAAGCTCGGCATCGACTTCACCGGCGGCTCGCTGCTCGAAGTCGAATTCAGCGCCGAGCGCCCGTCGCCGGACGCCGTGACCGCCGAATTCGCGGCCAAAGGCTGGGGCGAGACCGTGGTCCAAACGGCCGACCAGAAAGGCATGCTGATCCGGACCAAGAGCATGGACGAAGCCGCGCATCAGCAGGTCGTGGCCGATCTCAAGACCAAATTCGGCGACGTTGCCGAGAAGCGTTTCGAATCGATCGGGCCGACGGTCGGCGCCGAGCTGCGCAAGAACGCCGTCTGGTCGCTGTCCTTGGTGCTGTTCGCCATCGCCGCCTACGTCGCTTACGCGTTCCGCAAGGTTTCGCGGCCGGTGGCATCCTGGAAATACGGCCTGGTCACGCTCATCGCCGCGCTTTTCCACGACGTCCTGCTGCCGTTGGGGCTGTTCGCGGTTCTGGGCCGGAGCCATGGCGTCGAGGTCAACTCCGGTATCGTCGCTGCCGTCCTGACCGTTCTCGGCTTTTCGGTCCATGACACCATCGTGGTCTTCGACCGGATCCGCGAGAACCTGCTCAAGACCGGCGGCGACTTCGAAGAGATCGTCGAGCGCAGCGTCAACGAGACGCTGTCCCGTTCGATCAACACCAGCTTGACCATCCTCCTGTCGCTCGTCGCCATCTTCTTCTGGGGAGGGGAGAGCCTCAAGTATTTCTCGCTGACCCTGATCGTCGGCCTCATCGCCGGCACGTACTCCTCGATTTTCCTGGCCAGTCCTCTGCTGGTCGTGTTTCAGAAGCGCGCCGCGAGATAAGCCGAGGCAAAAAACAGCCGGGCGGGGCCCTCTTCAGACCATTCATTGGCCTGCGGGCATGGTCCGTCCGCATTTTCGCGGACGGCCGCAGGCCAATGTATGAACGGGCTGGCCGCTGGACCAGCCCGAGTGTCTGAAGAGGGCCCCGCCCGGCTGTTTTTTGCACATGATTGACAGTCGATAGGCTTTTTTCTAGTTTGGAGCAATTGCTCTTTCACAGAAAGGACGGGTCATGCGTGACCAAACCGTCTACCACTTGAGCCAGTTGAGCCCCGGGATGCGCCGCCGATCGATGTTCCTGGCCTATGAATTGGCCGCCGGTCTGGCCGCCTTCCAGATCGCCCGCTCGGCCGTCGAACAGTCCCACGCCGTCGTCTTGGCGCTGCTCTTCACCTTCGGATTCGCCATCTGCTACGGCGCCATGGCGCTGGTCCGGCATGGCGCCGATGATCCGACGGTGACCTTCTCGATCGTGACCAGGATTTCCCTGGTACCGGCCTTCGAAGTGCCGTTGGCGGTCGCTTCGGGATCGCTGCCGCTGCTCTACGCGCTGATGCATGTCGGTTTCGTGTTCTGGATCGGCATCGCCATGGTCGAGGGTATGGTCAAGCGCGAGGAATCCTGGATGGCCGCGGAGGCCAGCCGGACGCTGCTGACGATACAGCTGGTAGTATTCGCCGTCGTCCTCTCGGTCGACAACGCGTATACTACCTGGGCGGTTGCCGCCGGCGCGGCGCTGGTCGTGGTCGCCCTGCGGCTGCGGTCGTCGGCGGACGCGCCGTCGGGTCAGGCAGAGTCCGTCACCAAGGCGCGCCTCGAAAGCGCCGAAGAGAGAGGTGTCCAGTGAAAAAGTTCCGAAGCCGCGCCATCGGCGCACTCGATTGTCTCTGGCAGGTCGGATTGCTGTCCGGCGTCGCCGCCTTTTTCGTCGGCGCCGTCGCCGGCGTCCGGCAGATCGGCTCGGGCGGCTACGTGCCGTTCGTGTGCATCGCCGCCATCGCCGCCTACGGCATCATTTTCACCCGGCTCGATCCGGTCGAGCATGCCCTGGTCAGGATCGGCTTCGGCCCCGTTTCCGAGACGGGTCGAGGCGTCCTCCGGCTGACGGCGCTGCTCCAGCTCTTCGGCCTGGTCCTGGCCAGCGGTCCGGCCGCCTCCGCCGCCGGCTACGGAAACTTCTGCCTGACGCTGCTGCTCATCGGCACGTTCGGCGGTTCCTTGGCCGTCTACTACCGCGATTCGACGCCCGATTGAACGGGCGTCTTTTCTTTGCTATTCTTTAGAGGGACCTCTGCAAAAGTCCCTTCCGGCTCGAAAGCCATGCCATCCATTGAAATCAACCTCAATTATTTCCCCGAAATCGGAGACCTGCCGTTTCCGCTCATGATGTGGCGGCTTTTTGTTGACGGCGGCTGGATTCCGACGCTCATAATCATGATCCAGGGATTCTGGCTGCTCTGGGTTCAGTGGCGCCAGAACAAGTTCGCCGCCACCCTGACGTATAACCTCCTGGCGATCGACATCCCGCGCACCAACGAGCAGACGCCGAAAGCGGTCGAGCAGGTCTTCAGCCTGATATCCGGCGCCTACTCCAACCTCGACGCCTTCGAAAAATATTGGATCGGCAAGTTCCAGCTGACCTTCAGTTTCGAAATCGTCTCGATCGGCGGCTACATCCAGTACCTGGTCCGCACCCCGACTAAGTTCCGCGATCTGGTCGAGTCGGCGATCTACGCCCAGTATCCGGACGCCGAAATCGTCGAGGTCTCCGACTATACCGGCACCGTTCCCAAAAAATATCCCGATCCCGAATACGAGCTCTTCGGCACCGAGTTCGTGCTCGGCAAGCCGGCGCATTACCCGATCCGCACCACCATCCAGTTCGAACACAACCTCTCGGAAGAGTATTTCAAGGACCCGCTGTCGTCGCTTCTGGAAGTCCTGGGCACGATCCGGGCCAGCGAACAGGTCTGGCTGCAATTTTTGGTGACGCCGACCGACGATAAATGGAAGACCGCCGGCGAAGAGGCCGTCAACAAACTCGTCGGTAAAAAAACGACGCCGAAAAAATCGCTCGTCGACGACTTCGTCGACATCCCCATGGGCGTATTGACCGAGCTCGGAAGCCTGATCAACACCAGCGGCGAAGAAACGAAGAAGCCGGAAAAGAAAGACGACATGCTCAAGATGCTGAACATGACGCCGGGCGAGCGCGGCATCGTCGAGGCGATCCAGATGAAGCTGTCGAAGGTCGGCCTCCGGGCCAAGATCCGCATGGTCTATGTCGGCCGGCGCGACGTTTTCAGCAAGGGCCGGATCATCTCGTCCATCAAGGGCGCCTTGAGCCAGTTCTCGGCTCTGAACATGAACGGTTTTAAAAACTACGGCAAGGTCATGCCGAAAGGGGATTATTTCTACCAGCGCTGGTTCGAGAACGGGAAGAAGATGCGGATCCTCTCGCGCTACAAGAGCCGCAGCAACGAAGGCGCGCCGCCGTACGTCCTGAACATCGAAGAGCTGGCCAGCATCTATCACTTTCCGGTCATGACGGTGAAGGCGCCGACGGTCAAGAAGACCGAAGCCAAGAAGGCCGAGCCGCCGGCAGGCTTGCCGATGCCCGATTTCCGCAAGGAATCGCCGTTCAAGAAAGTCCCGCCCAAGGGCGTCCAGCCGCCGGCCTCGGGCGGCGGGTCGCCGAGCAATCTGCCTTTCGCCTGACCTATGGTCGCCAAACCGCTCTACGACCACGACCACGAAAACGAGATCAACGTTTTCGCCGAAACCAACTTCCGCAACCAGCGGAGGCGTTTCGGCATCAAGACCGACGATCGCCGCCGGCACATGTATCTCATCGGCAAGACGGGCATGGGCAAAACGACGCTGATCGAGAACATGGTCATCTCCGACATCAATGCCGGCCACGGCCTGGCCTATATCGACCCGCACGGCGACACCGCCCAGAAACTCCTCGACTATATTCCGGCGAGCCGCGTCAACGACGTCGTCTATTTCAATCCGGCCGACCAGGATTTTCCGATCGGCTTCAACATCCTGGAGTCGGTCGATCCGGCGAAAAAACACCTGGTGGCCGCCGGTCTCATGGGCGTGTTCAAGAAGATCTGGCCCGACGTCTGGTCGGCCCGCATGGAGTACATCCTTTTGAACACCGTGCTGGCGCTGCTCGATTATCCCGGCGCCACCCTGCTCGGCATCAACCGGCTGCTGGTCGATCCCGAATACCGCGCCAAGGTCGTGGCCCTGATCCAGGACCCGGTGGTCAAAACGTTCTGGGTCAAGGAATTCGCCGCCTTTTCCGAAAAGTACCGCACCGAGGCGATCGCTCCGGTCCAGAACAAGGTCGGCCAATTCTTGTCGGCCGCCATCATCCGCAACATCGTCGCCCAGGTCAAGTCGACCATCGACATGCGCGACATCATGGACAACCAGAAGATCTTCATCCTGAACCTGGCCAAAGGCTTGATCGGCGAAGAAAACGCCCGCCTGCTCGGCGCCATGATCATCACCCGGCTGCAGCTGGCAGCCATGGAGCGCGTCGACATCCCCGAAGCGCAGCGCCGCGACTTTTATCTTTACGTCGACGAATTCCAGAATTTCGCCACTGATTCCTTCGCCAACATCCTGTCGGAGGCGCGTAAATACCGCCTCAACATTATTATCGCGCACCAATACGTCGAACAGCTCGACGAGGTCGTCAAGCCGGCCGTTTTCGGCAACGTCGGCACCATCGTCGCCTTCCGCGTCGGCGGCGAGGACAGCGAACTGCTCGAATCGGAATTTTCGCCCCGCTTCATGGCCACCGACCTGGTAAATCTGGCCAAGTACGATGTTTATCTCAAGCTGATGATCGATGGCGTGGCCTCGGAGCCGTTTTCCGCCTCGACCTTGCCGCCGATCGGCAAACCGACCGCCAGCGAGGACAAGGTCGTCAAGGTATCGCGCCAGCGCTACGCCCAGCCGCGGGCCGTGGTCGAAGACAAGGTGCTGCGCTGGAGCGGCATCGAGAGCGGCACGACCGACCAGCCGGGAGCGGCTATCATCACCGAGGAAGAGAGCGAAGAGCTGCGCGAGAAGATCCGCGTCATGGAAGCGAGTTCGCCCAAGATTTCCGGACCGGCGCCGGCCGCCGACGGAGCCGCCGGCAAGCCGATGTTCGAGATCACCTGTTCGGTCTGCGGCAAGCCGCAGAAGTTGAGCTTCGAACCCGATCGTTCGCGTCCATGGTACTGCAAGGATCATTTGGAAGAGCGCCGCAAACAGCTCGAGAGCCGGCCGCGTCCGCCGATGCGCCCGCCCGGCGGTTCGGGTTCCGCCGGTTTCGGCGGCCCCGGGCGCGGCGACCGGCCGCGTCCGCCGCGGCGAACCTCCGGTTCCGCTTCCAGCGGCCCTCGTCCGCCGCAACCGCCGCGCCGGCCGGAAGTCGCCGCCCCCGATGTCAAACCGGTGTCGCTCTCGGCCATGTTCGGAAAGGATCTTTCCAAAGACGCGGAACCGGAAGTGGAAAACGAAGACCGGCCATCGACGCCGCCGGCCTCGCCCAAGCCGGCTTTCGGCGCCGGCCTGGTCGACCTCAAGGACGCCGGCAAGCGCCAGCCTCCGGCTGAGACGAGGCCCAAGGGCTTGCTCGATGTGATCGGCGCGCCGCCTAAGCCGGCGGCCAAACCAGCCGTCAAACCGGCATCGACCGGCAAACCCCGCCGCGAATCCACCAAAGACGATGAAGAAGGCGGCGGCAAGCCCCTGAAACCCGGCGAAGTCATCAAGTTTTGACATGGGCCCCTCGGCCCGCACCTCCATGCGACCTTTGGCGACACTCCGGGCCATGCTGCGATTCGTTCTGGTCGTCATGCTGGGCGCGTCTTTCGTCACCTTCGTCGGCGCCGTGCTGGCGCGCTTCGAAGGCGATCAGCTTTTCGTCCGCGAACGCGGGCGGATCGAGGCCGAACTGCGGGCCGAGCAGTCGCGTTTGGCGATGCGCATGTCCGCGCTCGAAGACGAGCGCCGCGTCGATCTCAAGGCGATCGAGGATCGGCTCAAGAATTTCGGCGCCGGCGCGCCGGCGGCCGACGGCCTCAAGGGCGTCCAGAGCGCCAAGACGCCGTTCGTGATCGCCGACCGCGTCGGCGCCATCGTCGAGCTGGTCTGCATCGACAATGTCGACAAGGACGTCTATTACACGGGTTCCGGCGCGGTCGTCACCAGGGAAGGCCTGATCGTCACCAATAAGCACCTGATCATGAGCGATGACGGGACGCCGATCAAGTATTGCGGCGTCGGTTTCACCTCGGCCTTGCAGGATCCGCCGGTCATCGACTTCATCGCCACCTCGGTCGCGGCCCACTCCGGCACCGATCTGGCCATCCTCCGCATCACCGACCGTATCCATGACCAGCCGCTGCCCAGGGAGTTCGTTTTCCTCGATCTGCTGGGTTCGGCGCGCGCGGCTTCCGGCCTGGGCTTGGGCGACCCGATCTTCATCGCCGGCTACCCGGGCATCGGCGCGGAAACATTCACCTTTACCGAAGGCGTGGTCAGCGGCAAGGTCGGTCCGGATCTGATCAAGACCTCGGCCTTGATCGACACCGGCACGTCGGGCGGCGCCGCCTTCGATGATAACGGCCGCTACGTCGGCGTACCCACGGCCGCGGCTCGCGGCGATATCGGAGGCAGCCTCGGATATCTCATCAGCGCCGAGGTCGTCGAGGATTTCGTGAAGGCGTATACGGATCGGAAATAAGGCCGTTTTGGGCGGCGGCGGCACCCCTTTTCAATCGGGTGTTTTTTTGATAAGAAAGATTATTCAGTCTTAAGCGTCAAAGAGTAGTGTGCCCGATCAAAGCCAGCCGCAGCTCTATTCCCGGGCTGCCAGCGGCGATGAAGCCGCCTTCGGCCAGGTTTACACCCTGTTGGCGCCTGCCATATACCGGCATGCATTCTTTCGCGTGTCCGACCAAAAGGCAGCCGAAGACATCATGGCCGACACCTTTTGCAAGGTCTGGGAGTACGTGGCCGCCGGCAAGGCGGTCGG
>JACQSM010000103.1 GCA_016205965.1 Candidatus Uhrbacteria bacterium | reverse complement strand
CATCCTCAAGAGCATCGTCGAGGCGCACGGCGGCAGCGTTTTCGTCGAATCCGCCGGCCGGGACAAGGGATCGACATTCGGATTCCGCATCCCGATCAAATGATTCGAGGGCGTTTTTTTTGACACCCCCGCGCAATCACGTATAATTTTTCCACCGGCGCTTGCGCCGCATTAACCATTCATCCCAGTCGACCCGTACTATGTTCCAGAAGAACAGCCTCGCCGGGCACGAAGCCGGACACGAACCGGAAACCATTATCGCCGCCTCCGTCAAAGTCGAGGGCGATTTTACCAGTCAGGGCAACGTCCTCATCGAGGGCATGGTCGAGGGGAGTTTGCGGACCGAGCGCGACCTTCGCGTCGGCGAGCGCGCCGTCATCACCGCCGATGTTCACGCGTCGAACGCGACCATCGCCGGCGAGATCCGCGGCAACATCACCGCCGCCGAAAGGATCGAGCTCGAATCCACGGCGCGGGTGCTGGGCGACATCAAGACCAAAGTCCTGGTGGTGACGAGCGGCGCGACCATCAACGGCCGGGTGAACATGGGCGCCGAATCGCCGGTCGTCGAACGCAAGGCTCGTCTCGCGACCAAGACCGAAACCATGGCCGCCGAGCCGGCCAAGATCCTGGCCCGGGCCATGGAAAAAGAGGAAGCGACCGAAAAGGAAAAGCGGCCGGTACCGGCATTCTTCGCCCGTTAATTGACGAGGGCGGCTCGCCCTACGGCCGATGTATTACTACATCTACGACACCTTCCTGAACGAACGGAAGCATGACCGCGTACTCGCGGCCATCGAAACTCGTTTGACGGACCTCGGCATCAGCGGCAAGATCGGCCGTCTGACTCCTTTTACCAACGCCAAAGGATTGATTCGCGACGAAGAGAAGCGCGGCGTCAAAACCGTGGTCGTCGTCGGCAATGACGAAACCATCTCCAAGGTGGTCGACGGGCTCGGCGACTCCAAGGTGACGCTCGGGATCATTCCGGTCGGCGCGCCGGTCGCCATCGCCAAAGCGCTGGGCATCCCCGAGGGCGAAGAAGCCTGCGACGTGCTTTCGAAACGCGTGACGCAAAAGATCGACCTGGGCCGGATCAACGGGCATTTTTTTATTTCGTCGGTTCATATTCCCAAGGGTAAACTGACCATCGAAGGCGAAGGCCGCTACCGCATCAGCACCATGGTCGAACAGTGCGACGTGATCGTCAGTAATTTGCTCGGCGGCGTCGTTCTCGACGCTCGCGCCGGAGCCTGCGCCGGCGACCCCAAGGATGGTTTTTTGGATACGGTCATCACGCCCCGAGGCGGCAACTTCGGCGGCTTTTTCAGGAGCAAGGAGTCGGCGGCCTCGAGCGTCATTCCGCTGCGCCGAATCTCCATCAGCAGCGACGAACCGATCCCGGTGGTCGCCGACGGCCGCACGGTCATGAGCGACAAACTGCTCATCGAGATCGTTCCGGATCGGCTCCGCGTCATCACCGGCCGCGAACGGGCCTTCGTCTGACTTTTAGATCGGAGGGCGGCCTTCAGGCCGCCCTCCAGCATTCTTCCTATTGAACTCTTTTTTATTTTAGCGTAAGGTGTTGACCACGTGCGGTCGTGGCGGAATTGGCAGACGCACCAGCTTGAGGGGCTGGCGGGGGCAACCTCGTGAGGGTTCGAGTCCCTCCGTCCGCACCACTAAATACCTCACCCTTCGGGGCGGGGTATTTAGTATTTGGCGCTTTGATGGGATATACTGTATTGGATGGAGGATTCGACGGACGCTTAGCTCAGCGGTTAGAGCATCTGCTTTACACGCAGAGGGTCGTGGGTTCGAATCCTACAGCGTCCACCAATTTTTTACGCTATGTCTTTACTCGCGCGAATTCTCGGCGGCATCGGGGCGGTCGCCCTCGGACTCTTCCTGGTCATGAAGACAGAATGGATGGTCAATAATTTCGGCAGCGTCGCCTGGGCCGAGCAGCACCTCGGGCTCTCGGGCGGCACGCGATTGTTTTATAAGTTGCTCGGGGTGGCCATCATCATGATCGGTTTCATGGCCGCGACCGGCCTGCTTAGCGGATTCCTTCGCGGCACCATCGGCGCGCTCTTCGTTCCCGGTCAACGCTAATCGCATCACTATGGCATCACCCAGCGCCTCCGAACTTCTCAATCCGGTCAACCTTCTGCAAGAAGCCGGCATCCGGGCCGGCATGAGCGTGGCCGACTTCGGCTGCGGCACCCTCGGCCATTTCGTCTTCGCCGCCGCCAAGCTGGTCGGTCCCGAAGGCAAGGTCTACGCCGTCGACATCCTCAAGTCGGTCTTGGCCGGCGTCGAGAGCCGCATGAAGCTCGAAGGCGTCACCAACATCTCGACGATCTGGGGCGACATCGAGCGGCTCAACGGCGTGAAGCTGGCCGATGGCGCGCTCGACATCGCCTTGCTGGTCAACAACATGTTCCTGGCCAAGGACAAGGGCATGCTGGTCAAAGAGACCGCCCGGACGGTCAAAAGCGGCGGCAGGCTGGTGCTGGTCGACTGGAAGCCGGCCGGCGCCGTCGGTCCCGATCCGGCGTCCCGGGTCGAAGCCGAGGTCTCCAAGAAATTCGGCCTCGACGCCGGTCTGACGCTCGAAAAAGAATTCGTCCCCGGGCCTTATCATTACGGATATATTTTCGTGAAACCCTGACGATAGGCAAAAAAAGCGCGGTTCTTGCACCGCGTTTTTTCGTTCTTGCATTTTGCTGCCGGCTTTCCTACAATGCCCGAGTTATGGAATTCCTTGCGGGTTATTCGGCCCTCCTCGATTACCGTTACTGGTTCAACCCGAACCCGGTGCCGCTCGGCCCGACTTTGGTCGGCAGCATCTTCACTTTCTTCGCCTGGTTCCTGATCGCCTGGGCCGTTTTGGTGCTGCTGGCCCGCGGCATCCGCAAGCACGAGCCGCACAAGGCCAAGATACTGCGCCGCTTCGGATCGGTCTTCGGCAGCACCGGTCTGCTGGGCCTGTTGCTCCTGTTCTTCGCCTACGAACAGCTGCCGCTGCTGCGCATGCGCCTGTGGCTGCTGCCGCTTCTGGCGTATTTTTCCTTCCGCCTGTGCCGACTTGGCGTCCATGCGGTCCGCGAATACCCGCGCGAGCGCGCCGCCATCGCCGAACGTCAGCGCTTTCTAAAGTACTTGCCGCAGCGCAAGGCGTAACGACGTATGGACCGCGCCGCTCTCGGACTCCTGGGCGAGCGCGCGGCCGAACTTCATCTCCGGCGCCGGGGCTGGTCCGTCATCGGCCGCAGGGTCCGGACGCGATCCGGCGAAATCGACCTCGTTGCCATGGATGGCGGCGAGGTCGTTTTCATCGAGGTCAAAACGCGGCGCGGCGACGCTTTCGGTCCGCCTGAAGAGTCGATAACTTTTCGAAAGAGGCAAAAGATGCGCCGGGCGGCCCATGAGTTTCTGCGCGGCCGGGACCTGCCCTATCGCATCGACGTCATCGCCGTGGAGATTCGAGGCGGAACCGCCCGGATACGCCACTATAAGGCGGCGGTGGGGGAGGGTTGAGGCAAGGTGGCCTTGTGACGTCGGTCGCGGCCGACGCCCCTTGCCAAAATCCGCGATTTGCGGTATCATTCATGGCATAAAAGACCAGTTCCTGATGGAGCTGGTCTCTTTTTAACCCCGGGATTCGCATTGCCGCGCTTCCCCACGATTGCTACACTCTCAAACGTATGCCGTCACCCATAATGCAGGCCATCAAGCAGATTTGCGACGAGAAGAATATCGCCGTCGAGGCGGTCATCGAAACGATCGAAGCCGCCCTGGCCGCGGCCTATCGCAAGGACTTCGGCACCAAGGATCAGAACGTCAAAGTCGTATTCGATCCCGAATCCGGCAATTTCGAAGCCTTCGACGTCAAAACCGTGGTCGAGGACCAGGAACTGCCGCCGGAACCGGAGATGAGCGAAGATGAAAAATCGGGCGGCCGCGGTTATGAACCGCCGGCGCCGCCGGCCGAACCGGTCATCGGTCCGGACGGTTTGCCGATCCCGCCGGAGAAGAAATTCAATCCCAAGACCGAGGTCATGGTGACGGCCGCCCGCGAGGGTCTCAAGAATGACGCCGAGATCGGCGAGACCATCAAGACCAAGCTCGAGGTCCCGGCCGCCTTCGGCCGCATGGCCGCCCAGACCGCCAAGCAGGTCATCACCCAGAAGCTCCGCGAGGCCGAGCGCAACAAGATCTTCGGCGAGTTCAAGGATCGCGAACATGAGCTGGTCAACGCCACCGTTCAGCGCCGCGAAGGCCGCCTGGTGCTCATCGATCTGGGCCGCGTCACCGCCGTGATGCCGCCGGACGAACAGATCGCCGGCGAGCGTTACGAATCCGGCAACCGCCTCAAGGTCTACATTACCGCCGTCCGCATGACGACCAAGGGTCCGGAGGTGGTCGTTTCGCGCGCCCATCCGGACATCGTCCGCAAGCTCTTCACCATGGAAATCCCCGAAGTCGCCGGCGGCATCGTCAAAATCGAGGGCGTCGCCCGCGAGGCCGGTTCGCGCGCCAAGGTGGCGGTCTCTTCGACCCAGGCGAACGTCGATCCGGTCGGTTCCTGCATCGGCCAGCGCGGCACCCGCATCCAGACGGTCATCGCCGAACTCGGCGGCGAAAAAGTCGACATCATCCCTTATGACGCCGATCCGGCCAAGTTCATCGCCAACGCCCTGGCTCCGGCCAAGGTCGTCGACGTGCGCCTGCGCGACAACGAGCGCGCCGCCGACGTCATCGTCTCGAACGACCAGCTCTCACTGGCCATCGGCCGCGGCGGCCAGAACGTCCGTTTGGCGGCCCGTCTGACCGGCTGGAAGTTGAGCATCAACGAAGCCGGCGGCGGCGACCAGCCGATCGAAGGCGCCACGGCCGAACCGACTCCGGCCGCGCCCGCAGAAACGCCGGCCGAGTAAAGCGATCGGGGGCGGTTTTAAGGCCGCTCTTTCGACCTTTCACTGTTCACATGTTCACGACCATCTTCACCCAGCCGATTTTCAACTTGCTCGTCTTCCTGTACGACGCGGTGCCCGGGCACAGCATCGGTATCGCCATCATCGGGCTGACCGTCGTCGTCAAGCTGGTTCTCTGGCCGCTGTCGATGAAGGCTTTGAGATCGCAGAAGGCGCTGACCGATCTGCAGCCGAAAGTCGAGGAACTCAAAAAGAAGTACGGCAGCAATAAAGAAGAACACGCCAAGGCCCTGATGGCCCTGTATTCGGCCGAGAAGGTCTCGCCGACGTCGTCGTGCCTGCCGGTGCTGGTTCAGCTGCCGATCTTCATCGCGCTGTATCAAGCCTTGGTCCAAGGATTGAAGTCGGACGGTTTCCAGATGCTCTATCCTTTCGTGGCCAATCCCGGCACCATCGATACGCATTTCCTGAACCTCGATCTGGCGGTGCCGAACGGGTTGCTGGCGGTGCTTTCGGGCATCACGCAGTACTTTCAGGCCAAGATGATGGCTACCAGCCGGCCGCCGCGCGGAACGCCGGGCAGCGCCGACGAGGATACGCTGGCGGTCATGAACAAGCAGATGCTCTATATGATGCCGGTGATGACGGTGTTCATCGGCTGGTCGCTGCCGGGCGGTTTGGCCCTCTACTGGCTCACGACCAACGCCTTGGCCGTGGCCCAGCAGATGGTTTTCCTTAGGAATGGTAAGATCAAAAAGGCGGAGGGCGGCCTTTAGGCCGCCCGGCTGAATCGGTCATTCGGATCGATAGGCGGCCTTTAGGCCGCCCTCCTGAATTATGCTCCGCGACTCCCAACTTCGCGGCCTCCCGGTTTCCACCAAGAGCGGCGAAAAGGTCGGCAAGATCGCCGCCGTCATTTTTGATCCGGCGACGCACGCGGTCTCGCGCTACGCCGTCCGCCGCGGCCGGACGATCTCCCGCCTCCTGCCGGGCGAACTGCTGATACATCCGAACCAGGTCGTTTCACTCGACGAGGAGAAGATGGTCGTCATCGACGCCGCCGTCACCGTCGAAGCCGGCGCCGTCGTGGAGCTTCCCGAGAGCATCGCCGGCGCCATCTCCGGAATGTCGGCCAGAATCGAATGATGCCGGCCATGTTTGCCAAAAGCGCGGCTCTCCGGCGTTCCCTGCTCGCCACGCTGGCTTACTTCGACCTTTTTGACTATCCGTTGACGCTTGCCGAAATCGTCCGGTTCCGCTATCGCATCGACGCCGCCGCCGAGGGCGATCCTTCGTACGCCGAAATCCTGGCCGCCGTCACCATGCCGCGCGTCGGCCAGAGCCGGGGTTTTTATTTTTTGAAAGGGCGCGAGGCGATCGTCGAGACTCGCCTGCGCCGTTATCGCATAGCCGAGAGGAAATTCATCAGGGCCGGCCGCGCCGCCTCATTGATGAGATTTTTGCCATCGGTGCTGATGGTCGCGGTCTGCAACAGCCTGGCGCTTTCCAATGCCCGCGAGGACAGCGATATCGACATGTTCATCGTCTGCCGCCGCGGCACGGTTTGGTCGACCCGGCTGATCATTGTCGGCGTTCTCAAATTTTTCGGCCTCCGGCCGAGGGAACGGGCCGTCGGCGATCCGTTGTGCGTCAGCTTCTTCGTCTCCGAGAACGCCTTATGCCTCGAGCCGCTGGCGCTGCCGGCAGGCGACACCCATCTCCGGTATTGGATAGTGCCGTTCGTGCCGCTGTATGCGGTCGGCAGGACGTATGCCCGTTTCGTCGCCGCGAACCGCGCGTGGCTGGCGCCGGAAGTCGCGCTGGCGCCCCGTTCCGTCGGGCGGCGCCGTTCTTTGCCGCGGCCCTTCGTGATCGCGCCGATACTCGGCCTCTTGCGCCGGGTCGAGGGGCTTGCCCGGCGCATCCAGCTGTCGGTGCTGCCGGATGATCTGCGCTCGGCGATGAACCGCGACAGCACGGTGGTGCTGACCGACGACATTTTGAAATTTCATCTGAAAGACCGGCGCCGGGAATTCGAGAGTCGTTTTCAGGCCAGGCTCAAAGAGTTTTGCGCCGAACCGGTATGCGCCGTTTCGTAAACGCTCTCATCGTTTTGCTGGCCGGCTTCGCCTGGCTCGGCACCAGGTACATCTGGAAGTTCGGTTCGATCGCCGGCTGGCCGACCGAATTCGGGACGCTCGGCGTTTTCGCGACCGAACTTTTGGCCTTCGAGATCGCCGCTCTGACCGCTATCGAGGCCTGGCATCGCCGGGCGGCGCTGTTCAAGAACGGGGCGGTGCCGGCGTCGCTGGCGCTGTTGGCGCTGGCTTACGCCTCGGCCGCCTGGTCGCTCGACGTTTCTTACGCGCTGCTCTCGGGCGATCGCATCCTGCTCGGCATCGGCGTGATGATCGCGATGATCGTCTGGCGGCCGTCGCGCGCGGCGGTGCTCGGCGCCCTGGTCTTCGGCGCCGCCGTGAATTCGCTCCTGGGCGTCGGCCAGTTCCTGACGCAGTCGGTCGGTTCGAGTTTATGGTTCGGCATCGCCGGCCATCTGCCTTCGGAACTGGGAGCCTTCGTCGTCGAAACCGCCGACGCCCGCTGGTTGCGGGCGTATGGCGCCTTGGCCCACCCGAATATTCTCGGCCTGCTCGCCGCCGTCGGCATTCTCGCCATCGTCGGCCTGCTGCGTCAGTCCAAACGCCGCGGTCAGCGCGCCGCCCTGCTCGGCCTGACGGCGATTTTGGCGGCGGGCCTGGCCGTGTCGGTTTCCCGCGGCGCCGTTCTCTCGCTGCTCGTCGGGCTGTGCGCCATCGGCGCGGCGCTCTTCGCGTCGAATGCCCGGATCGAAGCCAAGCTGCTGCTCCGGTCGGCGGCCATCGTCGCCATCGTCATCGCGCTTTTCGCCGGCTTTTTTCCTGACGTTTTCTTGACCCGCATCAGCGCCAGCGGGCGTCTCGAGCGCCAGTCGATCGATGATCGGCTGTGGTCGTATCACGACGCTCGCACGCTGATCGCCGCCAGTCCGTTGGTTGGCGTCGGCGTCGGCCAGATGCCGGGAGTAGTGCAGGCGGTTAACGGGGGCGGCCGCCACCCGTCGCAGTTTCAGCCGGCCCACAACGAGGCCTTGTTGGTCGCCGCCGAGCTCGGCTTGCTCGGCCTGATCGCCTGGCTGCTGCTCCGCATTCGCATCATTGCCGCTTTGCTCAAAGCGATTCGCGCCGGCGGAGAGGAAAAGATTCTCAATGCCGCCATTCTCGGCATCATTGCGGCACTGCTCACCGCCGGCCTGGTCGACCATTTCCTGTGGACGTCATGGTTCGGCCAGCTGCTCTTTTGGCTGACGGCCGGATTGGCTTTATCAACGGAAGATTGAAGATTCTTGACAT
>JACQSM010000105.1 GCA_016205965.1 Candidatus Uhrbacteria bacterium | reverse complement strand
GTCGCCCTGGGCCGCGTCCTCGTCGGCGTGCATTATCCGAGCGACGTATTGGCCGGGGCCGTCGTCGGCTGCCTCTGGGCCCAAGTCGTGCGGGCGCTCGGGCCTCGTTTCCGCGAGGTCGAGACGATGGAACGGCTGGTCCTCGGCCGCCATCGCAAAAACATATGAAAGCCATTATTTTAGCCGGCGGCGGCGGGACGCGGCTCTGGCCGGTCTCGCGTTCGATCCGTCCCAAGCAGGTGGTGAGCGTCATCGGCTCGACGACGCTTTTGGCGGCGACCTTCGCGCGGCTGCGCAAGGGCTTCGCGGCCAAGGATATTCTAGTTTCCACTTCCGAGGAGAACCGCGAGGCGGTGCGCGTCGCGCTGCCGGCTTTGCCGCCCGCCAATCTCATCGCCGAACCGTGCCGGCGCGAGACGGCCGCGGCCATCGGCTTCGCCCTGGCGCACATAGCCCGGCGCGCTCCCGATGAGACGTTCGTGACCATCAACGCCGACGCTTACGTTCGGGACGTTCCGGCGTATCATCGGGCGATTCGGGCGGCCGAGGCCGCGGTGCTGGCCAAGCCGGATCGGACCGCGCTGGTCGGCATCGAACCGACCTATCCGGAAACCGGCTACGGCTATATGAAAATCGGCAGGCGTTTGCGGCTGGCCGGAGCCGGGGAGGCTTACGAGGTCGAACGCTTCGTCGAGAAACCCGACCTCGTCACCGCGGCCCGTTACTTCCAAGAGGGAGGGTATCTCTGGAATCCGACGCTGGTCGTCGGCAAGGTGCGGCATTTTCTCGGGCTGTACGACAAGCATCTGCCCGAGCACGCGGCCCGGCTCAAGGCGATCGCGGCCGCGCTCGGCCGGCCCGGCGCCGAGCAGGTCATCCGGCGGCAGTTTTCGCGCATCCCGCCGGTCAGCATCGACTACGGCATCCTCGAGAAGGAATCCGGCCTCATGGCGGTCAAAGCCGAGTTCGGCTGGGCCGACGTCGGCAACTGGCGCACGGTCCGGGAAATTTTGGCCCGCAAGCCCGACGACAACGTCGTCCGCGGTTTGCACGTCGGCGTCGACTCCAACCGCAACCTGATCGTCAGCTCGTCCGGAAAACTCGTGGCCACGGCCGGCGTTTCCGACATGGTCATCGTCGAGACCGCCGACGCCATCCTGGTGTGTCCGCAGGATCGGGCCCATGACGTCAAAAAACTGGTCGCGACCATCAAGGGCAAGCGGGGACTGCGCAAGTACCTATGAGTTTTTTTCAGGCGGCGTTTCTCGGCCTGGTCGAAGGCCTGACCGAGTTTTTGCCGGTGTCATCGACCGGCCACCTGATACTGACCTCGAGGTTGCTGGCGATTCCGCAGACCGAGTTTCTGAAGACGTTCGAGATCGCCATCCAGCTCGGCGCCATCCTGGCGGTGCTGGCGCTCTACTGGCGGCGTTTTTTGCGTTCGCCCGAAGCGCTCAAGCGCGTGATCGCCGCTTTTTTGCCGACCGCCGTCCTCGGCCTGGTATTCTATAAGATGGTGAAAACGTATCTGCTTTCGAATGACGCCGTCGTCGTCTGGTCGCTCGCGATCGGCGGCCTCGTCATGATCGTCTTCGAGCGCCGGCGCCGGCCGCCGGTCGTTCCGGTGGCGGCCATCGAAGCGATCAGCTATCGCCAGGCGGCGATCATCGGCCTGTGCCAGGCCCTGGCCATGATTCCCGGCGTCTCGCGTTCCGGCGCCACCATCATCGGCGGCTTGGCCTTGGGCATCGACCGGGCCGTGATCGTCGAGTTTTCTTTCCTGCTGGCGGTGCCGACCATGGCCGCGGCCGTCGGTCTCGATCTGCTCAAGAGCGGCGGCTTCGCGGCCGCCGACGCCGGCGTCCTGTTGGTCGGTTTCATCGCATCCTTCGCCGTGGCCCTGGCCGCCGTCCGGTTCTTCCTGCGTTTCGTTCGTCATCATGATTTCAGCGCTTTCGGCGCCTATCGCATCGCGGCGGCGCTCGCCTACGCGCTGATCGCGAAATAACGCTATGAAACGACCCTTGTCCATCGCTCTGGCCGTCGCCGCCGTCAGCTCCGGCATCGCCTGGTACGGCGTGTATCTTTCGACGCCCGGCCGGCCGAGCGGTCCCTTCGTCATCAATCCCGGCGACGGCACCGACAGGATCGTGGCCGGACTCGAAGACGCCGGCGTCGTCCGGAGCGGCGTGCTGTTCAAGCTCGCTTTGTCGTCGAGCGAACTCGCGACCAAGCTCCAGCCGGGATCGTATGATCTCGCGGACGCGAAGAGTTATCGCCAGCTGATCGAACGCCTGGCCTCCGGCGGGGCGGCGGCCAACGAAGTCACCGTCAGGATTCTCGAAGGCTGGACGGTGCGCGAGATCGCCGATCATCTGGCGGCCAAGGGTCTGGCCAAGGATGCGGCGCAGGTGTTCGCCGTGGTCGGCGAGCCGGCCGAGGACTTCAGGACAAGCAAGAAACCGACGGCGGACTTTTCTTCCGAATTCGATTTTTTCGCCGATAAGCCGATCAACGCCGGGCTCGAAGGATATCTTTTTCCCGACACCTATCGCGTCTTCGCCGACGCGACGGTCGAAGATGTCGTCCGGACCATGCTGGCGAATTTCGGCCGCAAACTCGACACCGGGCTTAGAACTGAAATCACGGCCGCCGGCCGTTCGATCCGCGACGTCATCATCATGGCCAGCGTCATCGAGCGCGAAGTCCGCTCGGAGGAGGATCGGGCCATGGTCTCGGACATCTTCTGGCGGCGCCTGAAGATAGGCATGGCCATGCAGGCCGATTCGACCGTCAATTATGCGACCAACAAGGGGCTGCCGTCGGTCACGCATGCAGACACGCAGCTCGACTCGCCGTATAATACGTATAAGTACCCGGGCCTGCCGCTCGGACCGATCGGCAATCCCGGCCTGTCGGCGATCAAAGCAGCCATCGAGCCGAAGAAGAACGACTTCTGGTATTTCCTGACCGATCCCGAGGGCAACGTCCATTATGGCCGGAACATCGAGGAGCATAACCGCAATAAAGCAAAATATTTGCGCTAACGCTATGCGGAGGAAGATGCTTGCCGCCGTCGTTGCCGCCGTCGCGATCATTTTCGGCGTCATGGGCGCGCCGGCGCGGGCCCAGACGGGTGAAGAGATACGCTCGTTCGCCGCCGATCTC
>JACQSM010000101.1 GCA_016205965.1 Candidatus Uhrbacteria bacterium | reverse complement strand
CGGCGAGACCGAACGTTCCGTCACGGCTTTCATCGAAGCGTTGCGGCGGTCGACCAAGCTATCGATCGAGATCGAAGACGAGCGTCTGACCACGGCCGCGGTCGAACGCCGGCGCAAAGATGCCGGCATCAAAAAAGGCGACTTCGACCGCGATGCCGCCGCCGCCGCCGCCATCCTCGAGACTTTTATGGCCCGCAAAAAGAAGGAGGGCGGCCTTTAGGCCGCCTGAAGGCGGCCCTCCATCAACGCCATGCCGACGTACCGCGATCACGCCATCGTCCTCAAGACCGCGGTCGTGCGCGACGCCGATCGACGGTATTTTTTTTATACTCGCGGCCACGGCAAGGTCGCCGTCCTGGCCAAAGGCAGCCGCCGGAGCAAGAGCAAGATGTCGCCGCACCTCGGCGGTTTCGGCTTGGTCGACGTCATGATCGCCAAAGGCAAGCGCATCGACCGTCTGGCCGGCGCCAGCCTCGAGCGTTCATATGGCCGCATCCTCGATGACCTCGGCACCGCCGCCGCGGCCCAGGGGTTCCTCCTGGTCATTGACGCTTTGACCAAGCAGGAGCTGCCCGAGGAACGCATCTTCGAGCTGGCCGCCGCCTGCCTCGAGACGCTTGATTCTGGAGCCAGAGGCAACGCCGGCGCCATCTTTCATGCCGCCGTCTTGCAGCTCCTCGGCATCCTCGGCCTGGCGCCCGAGCTCGAACATTGCGTGCGCTGCCGCAATCCATTGCCCCAGGCCAGCGCCAGCTTGAGCATCGCCCGCGGCGGCTTCGAGTGCGGCCGATGCCGGGCGCCCGAGTCGGTCACGGTCACGGCCGACGCCGTCAAGGTGCTGCGCTTTTTGGTCCGCCAGCCGCTGCCGACCGCCGCCCGCCTGCGCTTCACCCCCGGCATCCACCGTGAAATCCTGATGCTCACCGATCTCTTTTTAGCCGCCCACCTCGACCGCCGCCTGCCAGCCCTGGGGTACGTGCGGGAGTGGACGCGGCTTTAAGCGGCCAAACATTAGCGGCCAAACCTTGACAAAACCGCGAAAATGTGCTATCTTTAGCCTAAGTTTCGTACATTTCAGGCTTTACTGTAGCGAATTCTGGCCTTAAAAAAGGCCAAGGCTCGCTGCGGCAAAGCCCAAACAAAGGCCAAGCCAGCCACGTAGTTCGTGAACAACATGGCCAGCCCGTGGTGGGCAAACAGCAAACCAACGCAACAGGTCCGCAAGGACGAGTTGCACAACAAAGGAACGTGTCATGAGCAACGACGAGTTCACATTGGATGTCGGGTTGGCCCTGGACCTCAAAATGTCCTTCAAGCGCAACGGCTATAGCGCCGAGGAGGTCAAGGAGTTGAGCAAGGGCGACTTCCTGGGCCGCGTCCGGGAAGTCATGCTGGGCCGGTCCATGTTCATGCCCGCCGTGCATGAGATCGACCTGGACGCCGCTCCGTTCTGCCCCGAAGGCTTGTTCAGCACCGGCAAGGGCACCGAGCACCGCAAGGGCGGCAAGCTCATCCTGACGCCGGGAAAGATCGCGTTGTTCCTGGCCGAAGGCCAGAAGAACGGCGGCTGGCTGAAAGGCCACAAGCTCCGTGAAGAACTAGTCAACCAGCCGGTTCTGAACGCCAACGCCTTGGATTACATGTTGGCGCATCAGGAGACCTTCCTGGAGGAATGGAAGGGCAAGATGGTGTTCTTCTGGGGCACCATCTACCGCGGTGGGGTTGGCGGCTTGTACGTCCGTTGCGCCTACTGGCACGGCGACCGCTGGGTCTCGGGCTGCGACTGGCTCGGCAACGACTTCTCCGGCGGCACTCCGGCGGCGGTTCTCGCGAGTCCGGCACTCTGACCTTGGACACCGGATCCTTAGCCCTTTGATCCTTTGTCCTTTGCACTTGTAGGAGCTTGCACGATTCTGTGCAGGCTCCTTTTAATTTCGCCGCGATCACCGTCTTGCAATTTTTGTCCGACATGGTAAGCTCAAACGTCCCACATAAAAGGGACAAGGAGGCAGCCATGAACGGCTACCTGGTTGAGAACTTTGAAACCTTCTTTCACGGCCGCATCGACCCGCTGTTTTCGCCAGGCGACCGATATTATATCCGCGGCACTTACGAGTTTTCCAAGGCCGGGCATCGGGGGCAGACCCGCAAAGAGACCGACGGCAACGGTCAGCCGGTCCGCTACTTCGAGCATCCGCGCCGGACGGCGCTGATCGTTCTTGACGAGCTTCGTCTGCGCATCGCCGACGTGGTCGTTCTGGCGCTGATCCACGACGGTGCCGAGGATACCGAGCTGCTCAACCTCGGGTTCGTCGAGCGTTGGTACGGCAAAGCCATGGCCGAGCGCCTGCGCCTGGTCACCAAGCCCGAGAAGCCCTGGTCCGACAAGTATGTCGAGCGGCTCCTGGCCTATGGCGACTGGATCACGCTCATGATCAAGGCCTGCGACCACCTGGACAACCGCCGGACGCTCGGCCACTGCGACCGTGCCTTTCAGGTCAAGCAGATCACCGAGACCGAAGAGAAGTACTACGCGGTCCTGGACCGACTGGTGGCCATCACCCCGCGCCGGCACCGCCACGCGGCTGAATACCTGCGCGTCGAGATCCGCAAGATCGTCGACCAGTACAAAGTGCTGTTCGCATCCGGAAACGGCGCGCCCTTGCCGGAATCGACCCGAGACTGACCGAGCCTCACAGGCCGGTTTTTTCATGCCATCATGTAAATTTGGAGGCGGGCCTTTAGGCCCGCAGGACGGCCTGAAGGCCGCCCTCCAGTTTGGCCGGCGTCACAGCGCCGTACCCGTCACGGCCGGCAAATCGTCTCCTTCGTCGAGCTCGATGAACATTTCGCTCATCAGGCGTTTCAAGAGCGTCTGGCTCAAGCCTTTTTGACGCTTTTGCTGCGGGTTCGTCTCCGGCAGACTGTCGATATTCGTCGACACTCGACGCAGGAATTCCTCGTCATGTCGCCGCCGCGCAAGCCTCAATGGATGGCCATTTCCTGGATTTTTCCGGCCGCCACCGAAACCGAGCGGTTGAAATTGCGTTCCTGCATCGCTTTTTGCTGCGTCTCTTGGTCGATGGGCGGCGGACCTTCCCATTTCGGTTGTTCCTGTCCCTTACGCGCGCCTTGAGGCGATTCGAAACTCGGTCCCGGCATAAAGCATTGGGCGAAGAATAGCTTACCGACACTATTGCATTTTCGTTCCTTATTTGCCACCATACAGCGGTATTTCCTATGGTCATCGATATCAAAAATGCCGCTCAACATAGCGGAAAAGAGGTCGAGTTCCGGGGCTGGTGCCACAATCTGCGCTCCTCCGGTTCGATCATGTTTTTGCAGCTCCGCGACGGCACCGGTCGGATTCAGGGCGTGGTGCCCAAGAGCGAGGTCTCGGCCGAGACCTGGGCCGCGGCGCAAACCTTGACCATCGAATCATCGGTGATCGTCCGCGGCGTCATCAAAGATGAAATCCGGGCGCCCTCGGGCGTCGAGCTGGTCGTCAAAGACGTCCAGCCGGTCTCGATCGCCGCCGAGTATCCGATCGGCAAAAAAGAACACGGCATCGATTTCCTGATGGATCAGCGCCACCTCTGGATGCGCTCGCCGCGCCAGGAAGCGATCCTGCGCATCCGCGACGAGATCTCTTTCGCCCTGCGCGAGTTCTTCAAGTTGCGCGGTTTCGTGCTGACCGACTCGCCGATTTTCACCCCCAACGCGGTCGAGGGCACGACCGATCTCTTCGAGGTCAAATATTTCGACGACAAGGCGTATCTGTCGCAGTCCGGCCAGCTCTACTTGGAAGCGACCAGCGCCGCTCTGGCCAAAACCTACTGCTTCGGTCCGGTCTTCCGTTCCGAAAAGTCCAAGACCCGCCGCCATCTGACCGAATTTTGGATGCTCGAAGCCGAAGCCGTCTACATGGATTGGCTCGAGAACATGCGGCTCCAGGAGGACATGCTTGTTCACGTGTTGCGCCGGATCCTGCGCGAGCGCCGCGACGATCTCAAAACCATCGAACGAAACACCGCCACGCTCGAAAAGGCGTCCGAGGGCGGCTTCCCCCGCATCCACTACAACGAAGCTGTCGCCCAGCTCCAAAAGCTCGGCTCCGACGTCAAACAGGGCGACGATTTCGGCGGCGACGATGAGACGATTCTGACCAAGCAGTACGAAAAACCGATCTTCATCCACCATTATCCGGCGGCCATCAAGGCCTTCTACATGAAGCCGGACCCGAACGAACCCGAGCACGTCCTCAACAACGACCTGCTCGCGCCCGAAGGCTACGGCGAAGTCATCGGCGGTTCGCAGCGCATCGACGATCTGGCCCTGCTCGAAAAACGCCTCGAAGAACACAAGCTGCCGAAAGAAGCCTTTGCTTGGTATACTGACCTGCGGCGCTACGGTTCGGTGCCGCACTCCGGCTTCGGCATCGGCCTCGAGCGCACCGTCGCCTGGGTCTGCGGCCTCGAACACGTCCGCGAGTCGATCCCTTTCGCCCGAACTTTGAACCGTCTGACGCCATAAAGCTATGTCCCGCAGCATGATTTCCGACATCGTCGCCAAGAAAGGGGAGCAGGTCACCGTCGCCGGCTGGGTTCACGCCCGCCGCGACATGGGCAAGATCATTTTCATCGATCTGCGCGACGCCAGCGGGCTCCTGCAGGTCGTCTTTTTGCCGTCCAACAAGGAAGTCCTGGCCCAGGCCGACAAATTAAGGCCGGAATTCGCCGTTTCGCTCACCGGCACGGTCAACGAACGGCCTGAAAAGATGCGCAATCCCAAGCTGCTGACCGGCGGCATCGAGCTCCTGGCGATCTCGCTCGAGATCCTCAACGAAGCCAAGACGCCGCCTTTCGAAATCGACAAGGACACCATGGCGGTCAATGAGGAGCTGCGCCTGAAGTATCGCTACCTCGACCTGCGCAGCGAGCGCATGCACCGCAACGTCGTTCTGCGCGACAAGGTCACGGCTTATCTGCGCAACTGGCTGCATGACCGCAAATTTATCGAGATCGAAACGCCTCTTCTCACCAAAGGAACGCCCGAAGGTTCCCGCGAGTACATCGTCCCGTCGCGCCTGCATCAGGGAAAGTTTTACGTGCTGCCGCAGTCGCCGCAGCAGTTCAAGCAGCTGCTCATGGTCGCCGGCATGGAGCGCTACTTCCAGATCGCCCGCTGCTTCCGCGATGAAGATCAGCGCGGCGATCGCCAGCCGGAATTCACCCAGCTCGATCTCGAAATGTCCTTCGTGACGCAAGAGGACGTGCTCCGGCTTTGCGAACAGATGATGATCGACCTGGTGAAGGCCGTCGCGCCGGAAAAGAAGATCGCGCAGACTCCTTTCCCGCGATTCACGTATAAAGAAGCGGTCGAAAAGTTCGGGAGCGACAAGCCGGATGTCCGCGCCGACAAGAACGATCATAACGAGCTCGGTTTTTCCTGGGTCGTCGATTTTCCGATGTTCGAGAAAAGTTCCGAGGGCGAAGGGCTGCAGGCGGCCCATCATCCCTTCTGCATGCCGCACCCGGAAGATATCAGCATGCTCGACTCCGACCCGCTCAAGGTTCGCGCCTGGTCCTACGACCTGGTGCTGAATGGCTACGAGCTTTCGTCCGGTTCGATCCGCATCCATCAGCGCGAGCTCCAGAATAAGATTTTCAAACTGCTCGGTCTCGACGACGCCTCCATCCAGGAGCGTTTCGGACACATGCTCGAGGCCTTTGAATACGGCGCCCCGCCGCACGGCGGCCTGGCTCCGGGCATCGATCGTCTGGTCATGATCCTGGCCAATGAACCGAATATCCGGGAAGTCATCACCTTCCCCAAGACCGGCGACGCCCGCGACCCCCTCATGGGCGCTCCGTCGGACCTGCCCCGCAGTCAGCTGGCCGAGGCGCATATCGATATCCGCCAGTAGGAGGGCGGCCTTTAGGCCGCCTATCGGCCCGCAGGGACGATGCGGCCAATCTTCTGCCAAGATGCCGCTTAATTTGGTAGAGTAATAGCGGTATAACCCGCCGCCACATGCCTATCGCTAACAAACTTCATACGCACCTGGGCGAGCGCAAGGTTCGTTTCGAGGTCGTCGAGCACAAAAAGGTCTTCACCGCCTACGACCTGGCCCAAACTCTAGGCGCCAGCCTCGACCAGATCGCCAAGACGCTGCTGGTCCGCGTCGAATTCCCGGCGGTCCAAAAAAAGAAGGCTGGCTACTACGTCGTCGTGCTGCCGGCGTCGTATCGTCTCGACCTCATCAAGCTCAAAAAGGCGCTCAAGGCGGCTGCCGTCAAGCTGGCCCCGGAGAAGGCCATGGCCAAACTCGGCATCGAGCCGGGCGCCTTGTCACCGTTCGGCAGTCTGCGCGGCCTCGCCGTCGTCGTCGATAAGGGATTGCTCAAAGCCAAGGACGTTTTCGTCGGCGCCGAGAGTTTCACCGAATCGCTGCGCATGAAGGTGAAGGACTACGTGAAAGTCGAGCAGCCGACGCTCGCTTCCATCGGCAAGAAGAGCGCCCTCAAATTGCAGAAGAAGATGAAGAAAGTCATCAAGAAAGTTAAGAAACTGGTCAAGAAGGCGAATAAAAGGTAGGAGGGCGGCCTTTAGGCCGCCTATCGGCCCAAAGGGCCGATTCAGCCGGACGGTTTAAGCCCGCCAGACTCATTGTGTACGCCGTCGCGCTCGAGCAATTCAGCGGTCCGTTGCACCTGCTTCTCGAACTCATTGAGTCCGAGAAGCTCGATATTTCGGAAGTCGCTCTGGCCAAGGTCACCGACCAGTATTTGCGTTACCTGGAAGCGCACCCCGACATGCCCATCGAGGAGCTGGCCGACTTTCTGGTCGTGGCTTCCAGGCTGCTCTACATCAAGTCCAAGATCCTGCTGCCGTTCCTGACCGTCGGCGAAGAAGACGGCCAGGACCTCGAATCGCAGCTCAAGATTTACAAGGAATACCTCGAGGCCTCCAAGCAGCTGCATCGGCTGATCCTCCGCCGCCGCTTCCTGTTCGTCCACGAGCGTCTGCCGCATGTCGAGATCGGTTTCGCTCCGCCGGAAGCGCTGTCCGCCGGCGAGATGCGCGATTTTTTTTTGGCCGTCATCCGCCGGATCGAACCCGTCGTCCGGATTCCCAAGGCGGTCATCGAAAAGACGGTTTCGATCCAGGAGAAGATCAAAGAGATCGTCGCGCTCATGGCCAAGGCGAAGAACGTCAATTTCAAAACCGTCCTGCTGTCGGCCGAATCGCGGACCGAGATCATCGTCAGCTTCCTGGCGCTCCTCGAGCTGGTCAAGCAGCGCGGCGTGGCCGTCCGCCAAGAAAAGAAGTTTCATGATATCGTGATCTCAAAAGCCGAGACCGAGCCGCAACCGGTGCTCTGACCCGCAGAATGATATGACATCGCTCGCATCCAAAATCGAAAGCATCTTGTTCATCGTCAACCGGCCGCTGGCGCTTAAGAAGCTGGCCGAGGTCGTCGAGGCTTCCAAGGAAGACGTCGACGCCGCCATCGGCGAACTCGCGGCTGCCTACGGCCAAGAGAAGGGCGTCCGCATCATGCGCAACGGCGGCGATGTCCAGATGGCGACGGCTCCCGAGAATTCGAGCCTGGTGCAGGATTTTCTCAAAGACGAAACCACCGGCGAACTGACCAAGCCGTCGCTCGAAACGCTCACCGTCGTCGCTTACCGCGGACCGATCAGCAAGGCCGAGCTCGAACAGATCCGCGGCGTCAATTGCAGCCTGATCCTGCGCAACCTGATGATGCGCGGCCTGATCGACGGCAACGGCGAGGGCCCGGGCGCGACCTACCGCGTGACCATGGATTTCCTCCGCTTCCTCGGCGTGACCGGCGCCGAAGAGCTGCCCGACTACGAAAAACTCCGCTCGCATGAGAATATCGTCAAATTGTTGGAGTCGGCCAAAGAACCGACGAAAAAAGACTAGGAGACATGGCGGGAAGCCCTCGGACGGACGTTTTCTCGCACGGCCTGTCCGAGGGCTTCCCGCCATGTCTCATTCTCCCTTTTTTCGATGTTTCCTCTTTTGGTCGCCATTACCATGTATCTGGCGGTCGGCTCGGCGCATCCGGCCCTGACTGTCGAAGATTTCCGCCCGGCCGCCGGGCGGCCGCATTTGGCGTTGGCCGTCAAGGTCGAGCGTCCGCGGGCGCCGGTCAAAAAGGATCCGCGCCGCCTGGGCATCGACACCTCGGCCCGCTCGGCCGTGGTTATCGATTGGGAAACCGGCGCGCGCCTGTTCGAAAAGAACGCCGACGCCCCGGCGCCGATCGCTTCGATTTCAAAATTGATGACCGCCTTGGTGGTTTTGCAGACAAAAACCGACATGCGCGGGCAGATACAGATTCTGGGCAGCGACGACCGTCCCGGCGGCATCCCCTACGTCGCGCCGGGGGAGTGGATCGCCGTCGACGACCTCTTCCACTTGAGCCTGGTCGCGTCGGCCAACAACGCGACCGTCGCCCTGGCGCGGTCGACCGGACTGTCCGCGGACGATTTTGCCAAAAAGATGAACGACATGGCCGCCAAGATCGGCATGAAGAGCGCCCGCTTCGTCGAACCGACCGGTCTCGATCCGCGCAACGAAGCCTCGGCCGCGGACGTCGCCGTGTTGGTGAAAAGGGCCTTGTCGGAACCGGCCATCAAAGCGGCGGTCAACCGTGAGAGCTATCGTTTCGTCGCCAAGTCCGGGCGCGAAGTCGCCGTCAGGAGCACTGACCAGCTCCTGGGCAGTTTTTTGAGCAAGAAACCGTATACTTTTCTGGGCGGCAAAACCGGTTACCTTCAGGAAGCCGGATACTGCCTTGGCGCCGCCGCCGAAAACGGCGATGGCCGGCGCGTCGTCGCCGTGGCCCTGGGCGCTCCGACCATCGACCAGCGCTTTCGCGACGTAAAGAGCCTAATCTTCTGGGCCTTCGATGCGTTCGCCTGGTCGCAATGATATGACCGTGCCGGACTTTCTGTTGCAGCTTCCAGATCCGCTCGTCGTTTTCGTTCTCGCCGCCACGCCCATCGGCGAGATCAAGTTTTCGATCCCCGTGGCCGTTGGCATCCTGAAGATGCCGGGGTGGTCGGCCTACTTTTGGTCGGTCATCGGCAATGCCGTGCCGATTCTGGCAGTCTACGGCGTCGGGGATGTCTGGCTCCGTCTGATCGGGAAGTATCCCAAGAGCATGCTGTATCGGCTGACTCACCGCGTCCTGCAGCAGACCTGCCGCCTGCTCAACGACCGGGCCGCAAAATACGGGGCTTTCGCTTTGCCGCTTCTAGTCGGTATCGGCGCCTGGACGGCATCGCTGGCAGCCTTCGTTTTTTGCATTCCGCTGAAACGCGCCTTTCCATTGATCATGCTCGGCGTGATCGTGGTCGGTTTGCTGACTCTGGCGGCGACGCAGGGAGCGGCCGGTATTTTAACTTGAACCGCCTTGACATCGGGGTATCGCCGGGGTAGTGTGGGACATACCGCAGCGGGGTAGAGAAGTGGTATCTCGCAGGGCCCATAACCCTGAGATCCCCGGTTCGAATCCGGGCCCCGCAACCAAAAATACCCGTGGATATTCCACGGGTATTTTTGTTGTAAAATTCCGACGTTCAAAGTACCCTGTAGGAGTTATCCATTCTTATGCCTGAAACCAAGAAGATCCATATCCTTCTCGCCGACGATGACCCGGTCATGCTTCAGCTCTTCGGCGGCCAGCTCGCGGCCAAGGGTTTCGAATTGTTGTACGCGCACGATGGCGCCGAGTGCTGGGAGATGGCCCGCCGCCTGAATCCCGAGCTGATCCTGCTTGATTACCGCATGCCGAGCATGGACGGCATCGAAACCGCCACCCATCTTAAAGGCGAAGACGCAACCAAGAATATCCCGATCCTCATGCTGACCAACGAGGATTTTTGGCCCGACACGGTCAAATCGATCAAGGAGATCGGCATCGCCGGCTATATTCATAAAGGCAAGCCGTTTTCTGAAATTTTTGGCCGCGTCAAAGAAGTTCTCAAGCAAGCTGGTATCGAGTACGTCGAACCGCCGAAGTCTTAGCCGTCGGCGCCTTGCCAAAACCGCGGAAACGAGGTAGATTGGCGACGCTTGGCGAGGTAGCTCAGTGGTAGAGCAAAGGACTCATAAGCCTTGGGTCGCGGGTTCGATCCCCGCCCTCGCTACCAAGAAAAGAGGCCCACCTGACGGTGAGCCTCTTTTCTTTTCGTATGTACGTCTCGGCTTAAGCCTCGGCCGGAACGCGGGGATTGTCGATGACGATCTCCTTGATCAGGACGCCGGGAACGACTTTGTAGCAATCCTTGCACACGACCATGCGCATGGGCTGGCCGTTTTCCCATTCGACCATTACCAGAAAAGAGTGCTCGCCATTCACGAACTCATAGAGCTGTTTATGGCCGCGCGACTGGCAGAATCGAATTTCGTCCGCATTGTGCTTCTTTTTTCGCATAAACTAGAGGAAATATCGGCTTATCCCCCTAAGAAAAAAACCTTACCATAAGGCCGGAAAACAAGCAAGGGTTAAGCTCCGGAGAGCGTCCCAACTCGAGGTTGCTGGGAACCGTTCTTTTTCTCTCAACCCTGCGCTAAACTCGATATTTAACGTAGTGTACATG
>JACQSM010000102.1 GCA_016205965.1 Candidatus Uhrbacteria bacterium | reverse complement strand
TCCTGATCGTCGCCCTGGCCTGCGGCAGCACTTGGAACGTCCTTTGGTCGACCTACGCCGTCTACCGCCGTTTTCGCGTCGCGCCCCAGGTCGCGCTCGATCCCGGCATGACCCGCTTCTTTCTGCGCGTGGCCGCGCCTTTCGCCCTGGCCGGCGTCTTCTCGCGCGTTTATTCGTCGATCGATTCGATCCTGCTGTCAAAGTTCGTTTCGGAAGCCGCCGTCGGCGTCTACGGCGTCGGCTACAAAGTCGCCTTCGCCTTTCAGTTCCTGCCGATGTCCTTGGCCGCCGCCGTCTACCCGGCGATGAGCGAAAGCTACGTTTCGAACCGGGAGCGTTTGGTCCAAGTGTTCAGGACCGCCCTCAAGTACCTGTTCGTGCTGGTGGTGCCGCTCGCCGCCGGCATCGGCTTGCTGGCCGACCGACTGCTCGCCGCCGTCTATGGCCACGCCTTCAGCGCCGCCGATGCGCCGCTTCAGATTCTCATGGTTTCGCTGATCTTCGCGTTCTTGTACTGGCCGGCCGGTTCGCTGCTCAACGCCTGCGACCGCGAGCGGATCAACACCGCCGTCATGGGCTGCACCATGATCGGCAACATCCTCCTCAACCTGATCCTGATTCCGCGGTTCGGTTCGGTCGGCGCGGCCCTGGCGGCGCTGGCCGGCAATGCCGGGCTGTTCCTCGGCGCCGCCGTGCCGGCGTTCCGTCTGGTCAGGCCGCCGTTGAAGCCGATGCTGCGCGACGCCGTCAAAGTGCTGGCGTCGGCGGCCGTCATGAGCGGAGTCGTCATCGCCGCCGAGCCGATCGCGCCGCTGGCCGCGCTGATTCCTTCGGCCATGGTCGTGTACACGCTGTCGTTGTTCGCCTTGCGCGGCGTCACGGTCGAAGAATGCCGGACGATCATCGGCATCTTCACCCGGCGAACCAAAACCGTCTCGGATATCGTACCGACATGAAGCCCGCCCTGCTCGCCACGCTCGAATACGCCCCCCAGGTCGGCGGCATCGCCGAATATTTGGCCGCCATGGTTTCGCAATTTCCGGCCGGGACGATCGAAGTGCTGGCGCCGGAGGCGGCCGGCGCGCATAAGTTCGACGTCGAATCGGCCGCGCCGATCTATCGCCGCCGCCTGCTGGCGCCGCGCATCAAACCAGCCTGGGCTCCGGCCTTCGCCGCCGTCGCCAAACTCCTGGGCCGCGCCGAATATTCGTCGATCATCGTCAGCCATCTCTTGCCGATGGGCGTCGTCGCCCGAACGCTCTCGGTCGCGCATCGCACCCCCTATGTCGTCATCGCTCATGGCATGGACGCGGCCTTGGCCATGGCCGCCGGCGGGCGCAAGCGAGCCGCGGCTGGCCACGTATTGAGGCGGGCATCGACCGTCATCGCCAACAGCAGCTATACCGCCGGTCTGGTCCGAGCCTTCGGCGTCGCGCCCGAAAAAATCCAGGTCGCTTATCCGGTTCCGGGATCCGCCTGCGCTAAGGCACCGAGCGACGACCAGGTACGAGCGATCCGCGAGCGCCACCGGCTGGAAGGCGCATTCGTGGTCGTGAGCATCGGCCGGCTGGTGGCCAGAAAGGGATTCGACCTGGCCATCGATGCCGTATCGCGACTGCGCCGCGACGGCATCCCGGCCAAGTACGTCATCGTCGGCGACGGACCCGAGCGGCAGAAGCTGGCCAAACTGGTTCGCGAAACCGGGGCCGAAGACTACGTCATCATCGCCGGCCGAGTGCCGGCCGAGGAGCTGCCGGCCTACCATGCGGCCGCCGACGTTTTCGTGACCGCGCCGCGCAGCCTCGGACCCGACGTCGAGGGCTTCGGCATCGTCTTCCTGGAGGCCAACCTCTACGGCAGACCGACTGTCGGCTCGCGCCTCGGCGGCGTCCCCGAAGCCGTTCTCGACGGCCAGACCGGCCTCCTGGTCAATCCCGACAATCCGGTCGAGCTGGCCGCGGCCCTGCGGCGGCTTTACGCCGACGCCGATCTCCGGCGGCGCCTCGGCGAGCGGGGGAGAGCCAGGGTGCTGGCCGAATTCACCGCCGAGCGCCAGTTCGGACCGGTGGTCCGACGGCTGGCCGAGGTTCATGCCGAAGCCGCATGAATATGACGACGCCGAAGATCAGCATCATCATTCCGACCTACCAGCACGCCCGGGAAATCGGACTGTGCCTTGAAAGCATCTACCGGCAGACCTTCAAAAATTACGAGATCATCGTCGTCAACGACGGCTCGACCGATGATACGTTGGAAGTGCTCAAACCGCATGCGAGCAGGATCAGCCTCATCGACCAGGAGAACCGCGGCGGCAATGCCGCCCGGAATCGCGGCTTCGACGCCTCGAAAGGCGAGTTCGTTATTTTTTGCGACGCCGATGTCGTCATGCGGCCCGACTTCCTGGAGCGGCTTCTGGAAACCCTAGAGAAAAATCCGAAAGCATCCTATGCCTACGCCTCGTTTCGTTTCGGCTGGAAGACGTTCCGCCTGTGGCCGTTCGATGCCGACACCCTGCGGCGCATGAACTACATCCACACAACCTCGCTCATCAGGCGCCCGCATTTTCCGCGTTTCGACGAATCGATCCGCAAGCTCCAAGACTGGGACCTGTGGCTGACCATGCTCGGTCGCGGCCATGTCGGCGTCTGGGTGCCGGAGATGTTGTTCTCGGTCATCCCGCACAAAGGCGGCATCAGCACCTGGGTGCCCGGCATCTTCTACCGGATTCCCTGGCGCCGCCTCGGCCTCCGCGTCCCCAGCGTCGAAAAATACCTGGCGGCCGAGAAGATCGTGAAGGCTAAGCATGGCTTGCGCTGATATGGATCTCTCCGTCATCATCGTCAATTGGAAGGTCAAAGACCTGCTGCGCCGGAATCTGGCCTCGGTCTACGCCAACACCTCGGGCATCGATTTCGAGGTCTTCGTGGTCGATAACGCCTCGGGCGACGGCAGCGTCGAGATGGTCGCCAGGGAATTTCCGCAGGCGACACTCATCGCCAACAACCGCAATCTCGGCTTCGCCGCCGGCAACAACCCGGCCCTGCGCCTGGCGACGGGGGATTTTCTCGTTCTCCTGAATCCCGACGCCGAACCGGTCGGCAACGCTCTGGCCGAAATGGTCGCCTACATGCGGGCGAATCCGAGAGTCGCTATCGCCGGCCCGCGCATCATCAACGAAGACGGCAGCACCCAGCCATCGGTCCGCCGCTTTCCGACGCCGCTCTCGCAGATACTAGTGATGCTCAAGGTTCAAAACCTGGCGCCGAACCTCGGCCCGCTGCGCCGCTACTACGCCCTCGATTTCGACTACGCCAAAGCGGCGCCCGTCGACCAGGTCATGGGCGCGGCTTTCTTCATCCGGCGGGAGGTCCTCGACCGCATCGGCCTGATGGATGAGCGCTTTTTCATCTGGTACGAAGAGGTCGATTGGTGCAAACGGGCCAAGGATGCCGGACTCGAAGTCTGGTACGCGCCGGTCGCGAAGGTCCGGCACGGCGGGGGACAGAGCTTCCGCCAGGTCTTCGGGCCGCAGAAACAGCGCATGATGAATCGCAGCCTGCGTTATTATATGAAGAAGCACTTCGGATTGGCGGCCTGGGCCGTCGTCAGCGTCCTCCACCCGCTCTCGATGGCGCTCGCTTGGCTGGCTCCGGCCATCAAGAATCTCGTACCCCGCTATGATCCCTTCCGACAACGCCGCCTTCCGTAATGCCATCCGCACGTCGCTGGTTTTCCTGGTGTTTTTGGAAACCATCTCTTTTCTCGGCCACCTGTACCCGGCTTTTTCGACCGCCGCCTTCGTCATCATCTTGGCGGCGACGGCGATCGTCGCCGTGATCGATTTCGATCTGGCGCTGCTGGCGCTCTTGGCCGAGCTCTTCATCGGCTCGCAGGGCGGCTACCTGGTGGCCTACGGCGCGGGCGGCGGCGGCGAAATTTCGCTGCGCATCGGGCTGTTCCTGGTCGTGTCCGGCATTTGGAACGCCCGCGCCTTCGTCCGCACGGTCCGGCGCGGCGAAGAGCGGCGCAAGGCCAAAGCGCCGTTCGCCGCCATGAATCGCGCCGGGTTGATGGCGCCGTTCGCCGCCCTCAACCTGGTCGTCCTCTACGGCCTCATCCGCGGCCTGGCCTTGGGCAACGACTTCGGCACCGTCTTCTTCGACGGCAACGGCTATATCTTCCTGGGCCTGATGCCGATAATCGTCGAAAGCTTGGCCGCGCCGCTGACCCGCGATCGCCTGGCCGGCGTCTTCGTCGCGGCGGCTACGCTCTCGGTCGCCAAGGCGCTGTTCGTCCTCTACGTCTTTTCGCATCGCCTGCAGACGATCGCTCCGGACCTCTACGTCTGGATCCGCGACACCCGGGTCGGCGAAATCACCCGGATGGTCGGCGATTTTTATCGCGTCTTTTTCCAGTCGCATCTCTATGCGGTCGCGCTTTTCTGGATCGCGCTGCTGCACGGCGCCTTCGCTCACTCCTCCGGCAAATGCCGCCGCCTCTCTCTCGCTCTGCTCGTCATGGCGGCCACGGGCCTGCTCATGGGAATGTCGCGCAGCTTCTGGTTCGGCGCCGTCGTTTCGGCCTTGGCGGTCGCGGCCGTGCTGCTGCGTTTCCGCGCCTCGGCCGCGGTCTGGAAACGTCTCATTGCCTTGGCCATCGGTTCCGCCGTCCTTGGCGGCGCGGTCATCGTCGCCGTTTTCTCCGTTCCGTTCCCGCGCAAAGGGGCCGACATCTCCTTCGCCGCCCTCTTCGGCGACCGCGCCTTCTCCTTCATCAGCGATGATGCCGCGGTCAGCCGCTGGCAATTGCTGCCCGAGCTTAACAAGGCGATCGCCCGGCATCCTCTCCTGGGCAGCGGTCTCGGCACCACCGTCACCTACGTCACCAAGGATCCGCGTCTGCTCGAACAAAATCCGACCGGCGCCTACACCACCTACGCCTTCGAGTGGGGCTATCACGACCTGGTCGTCAAATTCGGCCTGCTCGGCACCGTCGTCTACCTCTGGTTCATAGTCGCGGTCATGCGGCCGCTGCTGCGCGCGGTCCGATCGTCGGCGGCATCGCTCGCCGCCCCCTCGAACGACGAAAAAACCGCCCAGGGAGCGCTCGCTCTCGGGACGGTTGCCGCCGTCATCGGCATGCTGGCGACCAATATTTTCAGCCCCTACCTCAATCATCCGCTCGGCCTGGGCATGCTCATGATCGCGGCCGCCCTCGGCATTCACGGAGCCTTTTCTTCGGATGGCTCTTCCAGCCTGGCGCCGACCAAACCGGCGTAACCGTCGAGAAAACTTTTTCCCGAGGCCGGTTTCTTGCCTTCGAGCTGGATCTGTTCGAGTTTTATCGCGCCTCGTGCCGCCTTCACGGCCGGAAAACCGTCATCGAGCCGGAAGACCGTGCCTACGGGCGCGTCTGCCGGCGCTTTTTTGATCGCCGAGACCTTCAATAATTTCAGGCGCAGATGTTTTTCGGCATGAAGCCAGACGGCGTAGGCGCCCGGCCAGGGATCATAAGCACGGAGTTTTCGTTCAATGGCGGCGGCATCCTCGACCGTCCAGCGTACCAGTCCATCCTCGCGGCCCAGTACCTTGGTGAAAGTCGCGTCGTCATGCCGCTGCTCCTTGGGCGTCAGCTCGCCGCGCACGTACGCCGGCAGCGTTTCGATCAGAAGTTCGGCCGCGACGGCGCCGAGCTTCTTTTCGAGCGAAGCGTGGGTGTCGTCGTCGGCGATCGGCGTCTTCGCCGCGGCCAGCACCGGTCCATGGTCGACCTGGCTGTCCATGCGCATCAGCGTCACGCCGGTCTGGCGCTCGCCGGCCAAAATCACCGCCTGGATCGGCGAGGCCCCGCGGTACTTCGGCAAAAGAGAGCCGTGCAAATTGAGCGCACCCAGGCGGGGAATCTCCAAAACCGAGGCCGGAATGATTTTGCCGTAGGCGGCGACGATGAAAAGGTCGGGCGCCATCGATCGGATCGCTTCGGCCGTCGACGGGTCCTTGAGCGTCGCGAACTGGTGCAGCGGCAAGCCCAGGCGCAGAGCCGCCTCGGCCGCCGGCGTCCGGCGGATTTCGCCTTTGCGGCCGACCGGCTTGTCGGGTTGCGTGACCACGCCGATCACCCGGAACGACGGCGAAGCCGCCAGCGCCTCGAGCGCCGCGACCGCGAACTCGGACGTGCCGAAATACAGGACGCCGGTCATACTTTGCGCGCCTTCTGTTCCTTGACCCGGTCGATGAACAGCATGCCGTCGAGATGATCCATCTCATGCTGGAGGATGCGCGCGAAAAATCCGTCGACCGAAAACCGCACCGGCTTGCCCTCGGCTGTCAGCGCCTCCACGGCCAGGCCTTTGTACCGGGACACGGTATCGAAATGGCCGGGCACCGACAGGCAGCCCTCCTGGTCCTTGAGCGTTTTTTTCGACGGCCGGCTGAAAACCGGATTGACCAAGGCAATCGGTCCGTCCGGACTCTCGGCGATGAAGACGCGAAGGCTCACGCCGATCTGGGGCGCGGCGATGCCGACGCCCTTGGCGACGTACATGGTTTCAAGCATGTCCTCGATCAATTGGGCGAATTCGGTGCCGCCGAGATCCTTCGGGTCGACCTCTTTGGCGCGGATCCGGAGCACCGGGTCGCCGTCGCGGACGATGGGTCTGATAGCCATACTAGGGAAGTGATTCAGGGTCGCGTTCGATCAGTACGTGGTCGGGAAGTTTCATGAGCGCCTCGGCCGTCTCGGCCGCGAGCGCCGGCATTTTCAGGATCAGGAAGCTGCGCCAGCGGCCGTGGCGGAAAGGCGTACCCGGACGGAGCGGGCCGCGGATTTCGGCGCCGGCTAAAAACGGCTCAAGGCCGCCGCGGATACGTCCGGCCTCCGCGCGCACAGCCTCCTCGTTTTCGCCGACGACGGTCAGGGCGATGATGGCGCCGACCGGCGGATATCCGGTCCGGCCGCGCTCGGCTAGCTCGGCATGAGCGTAGGCTTCGTAGTGGAGGTGCAGGTGGCGGACGCGGCCGCGATCCGGTTCGAGGCACTGAGCGATGAAGGCGGCGCCGGACTCGGCCGCCACGTCACCAAGGATCGCCAATGTTCGAGCGGCCCGTTCTTGCGTCCGGAAACCGGGATGGCCGACGAGATCGTCGACCGATGTCGCGATGATCGCGCCGATATCGCCGTTGCCTGATCGCAGCTCGGCCAAGGCATGCACCAACTGCGCCGTACCGACGAGGATGTCGGCCGAAGCGACGACTGGCTCGATATCCGCCGCCGGCTGGTCGGCGTCGACTCGGACGATGCGCCGCCTAGGAAATCGCGACTGCAATTCGCGTTCGAGCGAGGTCGTGCCACGCCCGACGGTCCGCAATTCCGGACTGCCGCAGCGCGGGCAGGTGGCGGCGATCTCCTGACTGCGTCCGCACCGCCGGCATTCGAGCTTAGTCGCCTGAACGACGAAGGCCGTTTCGCAGGTCGGACATCGAAAGACATGACGACAGGCCCGACACAGCAGCGCCGAGGCGACTCCCTGGCGATTATGGAAGAGTACTACCTTTTTTTGGCTTTGTAAAGCCTTTTCAGCAGCCTCCATGGCTGCCGGCGACAGAATCTTGTCGAAATCTGTCGGGGTCGTCGAGGAGACGTCGACCAGGCTCGGTTTGGTTCCGCCGCGATCGCCGCCGTCATAGGAACAGCCGGCGGCGATCGCGAGCTGATATTCCTCGAGGCGCGGGAACCGGCTCATCAGGAGCAGCTCGGCGCCGGCGAGTTCGCTGCGCCGGATCGCCGTCCGGCGGGCGTCGTAGCGCGGATTCTGGTCGTATTGGCCGAGGTCCTGGCTTTCGGCTTCATGCACGATGATGCTCGAAAGCGCTGACACTGGAGCCATCGCCGCTACGCGCGTGCCGACGACCACTCGGCCGGAGCGTTCGGCGCAAGCCAGCCAGGCCTTGCGGTAGGTTGCCGAGGCGGTATCGCCCAGGAGCGCGATCAGGTTGTCGGCGCCGAAGGCGTCCTGCAAAAGCGTGGAGGCGGCGGCAACGTCGCCGATGTGCGGCACGATCACGATCACCGAGCCGCCCTTGGCGATCCCGGCCCGAGCCGCCTCCAGCGTGCGCTGCCATTTTTCGGCCGTGCTGCGATAGCGTATCAGTCTGCGACCGCCGTCGGCCGCATGCTGCTGCGGAGCCGCCGACGCCAGCACGGGCATTTTCTTCAGAAAGGCCGGTAAAAACGCATGGACGAACGTTTCGATCGAAGCGAAGGTATCTTCGGCCATCCATTCGATGGTCGCGATCAATTCTTCGGTCAGCGCCGCGACCGGCACGATGTCGGTGAGCGGCTTGGTTCGCGACGCCGGGATTTCGGACTTTTCACGGACAAACAAAACCAGCCCGGGGATCTTCTTCCCGCGCCAGGGAACCGACACTACCGAACCGCGCGTCACCGCTGTGGCGAGCGCGTCGGGAATCGAGTAGTCGAAACAGCCCGTCCCGCGGGGCATTTTGAGAATCGGGGCGACGGCGGCGAACATCACGAGATCTTCATTTGCGCTACCATGTAGCCGACACCGACCGGCTTTTCGTAGGAGAGCACCTGCGGCTCGAAATGGACTTCGTCGAGCATGCCGCACAGAAGCGCGATGACTTTGGCGCCGCAGGCCTGCGCTTCATCGGCCCAGGCGTCGTCGATGTCGATGATGCCGATGGGAGACTTTTTTGAAACGATCTCCTGGACCTTGTCGTCGAAAGCGACGCCCCGAGGCGACATTCCTTCGGGCGAATTTTCTCCGGCCCGATGCGACAGGTCCGCGGAAGCGATAACCGCCACCCGCTTGGTCGAACTCATGATTTCGTCTTTGAGTTCCCGGCCGAAATTGTAATGCGTCTTGGTATCGAGACCGGCGGTGAGAATCGGAATGATCTGCACTTTGGGCAGGTGCTGGGTCAGGTAAAAAAGCGGCACGGCCGTTCCGTAGTCGAGATTTTCGTTGCTGGCCATCGACAGCGGCAGGTGTTTGTCTTTGAAATCTTCGCGGATGCGGTCGATCAGCATGACGTCGGCCCGCCATTCCATCTTGGTCGTCAGATCGCCGAACTCGGCGAAATTGGTGCGATATTTTGGCGTGAAATTGATCGATAACGCGTCGGCCAGCGAGTCGCCATGCGGCGAAACGATGATGATCGTTTCGGGTTGCGATACGTAGAGCTCCTGTTCGAGCGCCTGCACCGCCTTCTGGGTTTTGGCCAGCAGCGCCAGATTGTCCTTGCCGATGGTCGGCATCAGCAGGGGAGTATGGGGCGTAATGCAGGCGAAAGTCAGTGACATATCGGTACCAGCATAACATGTGCTCCGGATAGTATCCACGCAGACCGGTCAACCTTGTACCGATGGACGCCTTATGTTAGGTTCTCTTCAGTCAACCTACTACCGGAGGTGGCTTGTGGAATTCCTCGCCCTGTATCTTCTCGCCGGACTCGGCATGGCCCTGATGACCTTTCGTTGGGTCGAAGATGAAAAGAGAGCCGGTCGTCCTAATGCCGAATATGTCTTCAGTTCCAGGTCAGCTTCCCTCCTCTTTCTGGTTTCTGTTGGCCCTTTGCTCGTCCTCATGCTCGTCCTCATGTTCATCTGGTCCTGGCCGTTCTTTTTTGAGCGAGCGGCTGGACGAACGCTGAAATCTCCATAGGCGCATTCGCGCCTCTTTTTTATATCTTCGTACCGAACTTATCCACTTGTGTTCGGTTTTTGTTCGGTAAAGAATTTCATCATAAGAAACTCGCATGTGGATAACTCTATGTCCGCCGCCACGCTGACAAAAAAACAGAAGGAGGTTCTCGACTTCGTCGCCGGCTATATCACCGAAATGGGCTATGCGCCGTCGTATCGGGAAGTGGCCGAGCATTTCGGCTTCTCTTCGACCGCAACCGTTCATGAACACATCAAAAATCTCGAGGCTAAAGGCTGCCTCAAGAGCGACCCCGACACGGTCCGCTCGCTGGAATTGAGTCCGGCGCTGTTGCGCCTGGCCAAGGCGATCGAGCTGCCGCTCATGGGGTTGATCACCGCCGGCGCCCCGATAGAAGCGGTCGAAACCAAAGAGACCGTTGCCGTACCGGCCCAGCTGGCGGTCGACGGCATCAACTCCTACGTCCTGCGGGTGAAAGGCGAGTCGATGGTCGATGACGGCATCCTGTCCGGCGATTACGTCATCGTTGAACGCAATCCGTCGCCGTCGAACGGCGACATCGTGGTCGCCCTGCTCGACAACATGTATGCCACCCTCAAGCGTTTTTATCGAGAAAAGGATCGCATCCGCCTGCAGCCGGCAAACAGTACCATGCGCCCGATCTTCGTCAGGGATGTCATCGTCCAGGGCGTGGTGCGGGGGGTGATCAGGGATTTTCGGTCGAGGCCGATCTAACTTTCAAAAGGTCGAGGAAAAACGAAAACGCCGCGTTTCGTGGGAGAAGCAGCGGCGCTTTCGGGAATTCACGGGCCAGGAATTACCGGGCCCATAATTACCACGCACTGTGGCGTATTCAGTGTACCACGGCGCGCGGAAGAAACCATTATGTTTCGTCGCAAATTACGCGCCACGTATCGGCAGCTTTTCGGCCGCCTCACGGACTCATTACTGGGCACGTGAGTCGAGGTGGAAACAAAATGCAAACTGCTTTGCATTTTGTTCACCGAGACAGGTTCGGCGATGTCCGCCCCGCGGACCGCCGAACCCTCGGCCGAGGCGATAAGAGCGGATGCAGGTCCGCTCTTACGTTAAACGGTCGCTACCTCCTTCTCTTTGATTTTCGAGAATGACAATACCCCATCCTTAGCATCGACCTGGACGGCATCGTCTTCTCCCACCTCGCCGCGCACCAGCATCAAAGCCAAAGGATCCAGAATCTCGTGCTGAATGGCGCGTTTGAGCGGGCGAGCGCCAAAAACCGGGTCAAAGCCCTTCTTGGCCAGTTCGACCTTGGCGGCATAGCTCACCGACAAGCGTAAATGCTTCTTGGCCAGACGCTCGACGACCGCGGCCAGCTGAATCTCAACGATCTTGGCCAGACCGGCTTCGGACAGGGGATTGAAGATGATGGTTTCGTCGAGTCGATTCAAGAACTCTGGTTTGAAGCGCTCCTGCAAAGCGACCCGAACCAGTTCGCGCAGCGATTCATTGGCTCCCTCTTCGCCGGAATCGAAGCCGATTGCCGCTCGGCCTTTGCCGGCGTCCAGAATAGTCTCGGAACCGACGTTCGAAGTCATTATGATGACCGCATTCTTGAAATTCACCTTGCGGCCCTTGGCGTCGGTCAGCCGGCCCTCCTCGAGAATTTGCAGCAGCGCATTCCATACGTCGGGG
>JACQSM010000099.1 GCA_016205965.1 Candidatus Uhrbacteria bacterium | reverse complement strand
GCTTTATCGAACGCACGGGCGGCGACAACAGCACCGAGCGCTTTATTCCGTTCTTTTCCGAGGAACCAACGCCGGAGGCGGAGAAAAAAGCCTTTGCCAAGGCCTGGGCCTATGTCCAGGCATCCCAGCCGTGCATAATTTACTACTACTCAAAGTACGAACGCACCCATTACCGGTTGCTTAGGGAGAAATATCCCTGCGTCTGCACCGAGGCCGATGTGGAGGCCATGTTTGACCCGGCGAGGGCTGTGGACCTTCTCTATGATGTAGTGCGCAAGGCAACCGAGTGGCCGACCCGCGACCATTCCATCAAGACCCTGGCCAAGTACCTGGGCTTCAAATACCGGGACGCCCATCCGTCCGGGGCGGCTTCCATCGAGTGGTTCCATAGATGGGTGGAGGAGGGCGATCCCGCCGTCAAGCAACATATCCTCGAGTATAACGAGGATGACTGCCGCGCCACGCGGGTGCTGCTAGACGGCATTCGGACACTCGCGGCCTGAAGGAGCGGGCGATGGTGAACGACGCAGACACGGGCTACATGGTCACTTTCGACGTGCCGATGGTGCCAGGCGTGAGGCTGCCGATCGCGTCGGCGGCGGGTAGCCGCGCGGCGATGCGGCGGTTATGGGACGACGAATTCTTCGCATGCGGCGCGGTTCGCTTCGTCATCGCCGACCGCGCCGGCAAGAACGTGGTCGCGGGCGCTTTCAACGGCCCGGATCGCGACCGTGACGTGCCGCTGATGATCGCTCGCATCCACGCGCGCGGTGCGATCGAGCTGACCACGCTCCGCTATGGCGACGGGGTGACGTACGCGATCAACGAGGAGCTGGGCTTCGCCGCAAGACGGTAATGACGATGAGCGATTCAGAGGGCGGAAAGAAAGGCCTGACAAATGACGAGGCTTTGGAACTAGCCCGTAAGGGCATGAAGGTGTGGAATGCGTGGGCGACACGAATCTTGGGTGGGGAGGTGAGGTTTACAGATTTAGTCATTGAGCCTGCAATAAGATTTTCAGGTTTCCAGTTTCCGGGCATTGTGAATTTTCGGGGCACCCTTTTATTCGATTCCGACTTCAAATCTGCCATCTTCAACGGGGAAGCTGATTTCCGCGAAGCCAAATTTTCCGGCCAAGGCGTTGGTTTCCACTTAAGTGAATTTAAGGATCAAGCTCGCTTTACTAAAGCTACTTTCAGATGTGGAACGAGGTTCGTGGCAGTTACTTTCAAGGAATACGCCAGCTTCGCAATGGCGCGTTTTGAAGACGTTTTGGACTTCCACCGGACAGCGTTCGAGAGCAATGTCACCTTCGCAGAAGCAGTGTTCGAAAAACTAGATAGAGAACAGGGATATAGGGAAGACTGGTTAGCCAGTTTCACCGAAACGAATTTTAAGTTTCTAGCCGAATTTCGTGGGAGCCGCTTCGGAGGGAACACGACGTTCGCCGGCGCCACGTTCGGAAAGGACGCCGATTTTCGCAACACAGTTTTTATGGGCGAGGCAGACTTCAGCGGCGCGACGTTCAAAGGCCCCGTTTCGCTGGAAGGCTGCCGGTTCGCGGTCGTCCCGGATTTCCGGCGTTGCAAGTTCGACAAGCACGTCACCCTGCATGGATGTGAGGTCGAGTTCCGAACCCCACGACAAGAGGACGCCGACAAGTACCGGCGCCTAAAGGAGCTCGCCGTTGCGGCCCGCAACCACGACCAGGAGCAGTACTTCTTCGCCTGCGAGCTGAAAGCCAAGCGCGGGTTTGAGACGCGGGGGTTAGCGCTAGTGCCGAACCACTTCTACGAGTGGACTAGCAATTTCGGCCGCAGTCTTGCTCGGCCGACGTTGGGGCTTGGCGTCGTCTGGTTCGGTTTTGGCGATCACTATCGCTGGCTCGCCGACAAGGACTACGGCCACCTGTGGGACGGGCTCTTATTCTCCGCTGCGCAACTGTTACCCTTTCTCGGTGCCTCCCGTGGAGTTCTCGCCGACGCAAAAGCGGCACTGTTCGGAAGCGGCAGCGCCCCGTTGAGCGGATGGGTCAACGCCCTAACCATGATCGAGGGCGTGCTCGGCATCGTCTTCCTGTTCTTGATCGGCCTCGCGCTCCGCAACCGGTTCCGGATCTGAACGCCATGGAATCTACGGACTTCCAGGTAGGCGACCGGGTGAGGCACGTCGTCGGCGGCCGCTTGGGAACGGGAACGGTTGAGCGCGTCGACGGCCGCGGCGTGCGCGTCCGCTTCGACGCCCGGTCGGCGGCGCGTTTACCGCTGCGCAGCGTGTTCGACGACATATGGTTTCAGCAACACCCGGACGGCCTCGAGCGCGTCGCCAACGAGAAGAGGCGTGGAGGGGCCCAGGGGGGGCGGGGGTCGCCCCCGCCAGAGCCCCCGACCACGAGCCCCCGACGGGGAACGAAAGACAAGAGGTGAGGCGATGGCGAAGACGCCGGAGTTCGGATTCGAGTGCGGGCACTTCAGCGTCGCGCTGAGTGCCGAGAAAATCGTCATCCCGGGCTCCAAGGGCACGCTCAAGAAGTCCATGCTGCCGATGGTGGCCATGGACGACGTGGCGGGTGCGTACGAGCTCACCATGCGCTGCGACGACGCGACGATCTACAAGGCGGTCGTGCAGGTGCTGTGGCTCGGGCATCGCCAAGAGGCGAGGAGGTCCGACCTGCCCGGTGCCCGCGCGGGCGGGGAAGCGTCCGCGAAGGCGGGAGGACCGACCGGGAGGGAAAAGAGTGAGCCGGAGTAGGAAGAAGCGAGGACGATCCTCGAACATCCGCTATGAGCCATGCGTGGTCAGTTTCATCGACGTTCTCGGATTCCGGGACCTTCTCAAAACACGCTCGGCGGCCGAGGTTTACGGCGTGGTAAAGAAGCTCGAGCACTTTACCAAGCCCGAGGAAGACAACCCGCCTCGATCAATAGCGGAAATTCGAATGCAGAGCCGGGCCTTTGCATATGCGTTGTCCGACGCAATCATCCGAGTACGTCCGTACGACACGCAGTACCATGACGGAGCGTTCTTCTGGGAACTCTACGATCTCTTGCACGCTCAAATCGCCCTGATTAACAGCGGCGTACTCATGCGCGCCGGCGTGGCCGTCGGTGACGGATACGTCGGCTTGAACGGCGAAGGACCGATCTTTGGACCGGCCATGGTCAGGGCGTTCGAGATCGAAAGCCAAGAGGCGATTTTCCCGCGAGTCGTAATCGATGAACACGCCATCGAGGAACATAGGACTGACCCGCGCCTCCGCGGTGAGCATAATACCTTGGATTACGAGCTCGACGTCGTGGCCGGGTTTCTCCGCACGGGCGAGGACGGCACCCGCTTCATCGACTATCTACGGGCCTGCCGTACCGAGTTCGAGGAATTGAGCTCGTACTTCCGGTTCTTGAAGCGACATGCCGATCTCATTCGTCGCGGCCGGGCGCGGACAGAAGAAAGACGGATACTGCGGAAATACGATTGGCTGGCGCGCTATCATGACGGCTGTACCGCAGAGCTTCTCATGGAGGCGGTGTCCTCGACCCATTTGGAAAACGCGCTCTACGAAGAAGAGGGGTTGAGGGTAGACATGAAGGCGTACATCGAAGGACTTCGCGTGCTGTCTGGTCGATGCTAGTGTGCGGACCAATCGCCGGTCGTTGCGGTGACGGCGCCTGGAGTCTCAATCGTAGCCAAGTGCATCAGCTGTTCAACGCGCTGTGGATTGAAGGCCCGCCCGCGGGGACGTCGTTCGATCAGTGTCCGGCGGCATTTCAGGAGCTTGTCGACAATCTCGTAAAACTGACCGCGCCGTGCGAGCCCGATGATTTGATGGAGATCGCTAGGAAAACGGCCTATCGTCCGAGAATCATCGAGGCGGCGGATATGAAGGTCATGCCGCCGGCGGTGTCGCTTGAAGATGCCCATATCCAGCGGATCGAGGCTATCCTAAGCGAGATCCGCGCCGCGCTCGCGGAGATGCGCGACTTGGCGTGCAAAGTCCACAAGCGGAGAAGGGCGGAGCGGCGGCAGAGAAGGTGATTGACAGCATTCGGCCAACCGCCGCGGCCGCGGAGGAGAATTCGAGCTATGAAGTACCGGGGGGAGGAGGCGCGGGCCACGGACGGCAGGACATATTCCGAGAACTACGTCGAGACCTTCACCCACTGTTTCGGACAGCATCCCTACGGCGCCGCCCTGGACGCGCTCGCGGCGAAAAACGATTTCGAGGCCATCGGCCTGTTCGAATGGCTGCTCCGACGCTGGCCGGAGATATGCCTGGAAAGCGTGAAGAGCGGCGCGCAGCTGACCAAGCACTTCTGGGGCAACTTCGGCGGCACGGAAATCGCCGAGGCCTTCAAGTCGATCGGCAAGGCGCCGGCGGACTTTTTCCCGATCATGCAGCGCCTGGAGGCGGCCGGGATTCTGTGTGTCGTGCAGCGCGGCGGGGAGATCCGCGAAATAGAGCTGCTGGTGCCGGGCAGCCAAACGCCGGAGTAAGACCATGGCCCACGTTGAGACATATTGTTCGATCGAGGGCTGCTATGATTATGATGTTGCTCCGTGCGACGTCTGTGGGAGGCCGGCTTGTATCCGTCATATGAGTTGGTACACGCCAGAGGACTGGCCTCCGCGTGTGTCGCCCGGCGTCACGTATAAGCATTTCTCTCTCAAGGTGTTGCCGATGCTGAATATTCCGCCGGACATTGGCCGGGAAGTGCGGGCGTGCATAAAGTGTCAAGATCGCGTTGCGAGTCTTAAATTAAAGGCCACGACGTTTTTCAGTACGGTCATCGCGCCTCAAGTCGCCGTCCTGAGACAGGAGGGGCTGATCTGCCGCATGGCGGATTGCATGGCGGACGCCCGCTTCGTGTGTTCGAAGTGCGGCGGTCGTATTTGCTTCGCGCACTCCGTTGACTGCCCGCAGTGCAAGCGCGCCTTCTGTCATTTAACCACCGAGACGCGTGGAGAGGATGTCGATGAATCTTACCAAGTGTACTACCGGAAAGTGATCGGCGGATGCGGCGAGAAGCATCGGCATTTATTGGGCTTGATCAATCCCTGGAGTCCGTAATGGCCGAAGTAAGTTTCGAGGGAAGTAATCTGCGTGGGGACGGCGATCACCAGCACGCCGTGCCGATCCTCTACGGAGCATGACGGCCCATGAAAAGTTCTATCGGTAACCCGCGACCAGCACCGCCTGACAATGCGCTCGAACGCGCCAAGCCGATGATATGGCTGATCGAGCAGGTGGCCGACTTCAAGCAGCCACGCGACAAGCACATCCGCTGGAACCAGCTCGTTTTCTTGAATCTCCGCAAAGAGAACCCCCAACTATCGCACCTAACGGAGAATTCCAGTGGGGGTCGGGATTATTATCGGATATTCAGCGATACGATCCCACATGTTCGGCAGGGACTGACGGCGTGTTACTACCACCTCGAGAACGTCGAAAACCTGGAGCGCAAGATCGGCGAAATTGCCCTCGAGCATTTGCCTAAACTCAGCATGCCCAAGAACTCCACGATTGCCGGCGGCGACACGAATCGATTGGATGCGGAGTACCACGCATTCCTGTTCGGCCTGCGCCGCACACTGGACTACTTCGCCAATTCGGCGGCGGCGTACTTCAGGGTGAGCACCTGGGGCATCACGAATCTCGAAAAGGCGATTGCCGGCAAGGATCCGGCGCCCGTGCGAGACCGGATCAGCGGGCGCATTCGCAAAGCCAAACCGGAGCTGACCAGCGTCATAGGCGACGGAACGGGGCGCAAGACGCCTAGAGACAAAGCAGCCCACCGTGAATTCGTGTCGGCCGGTGTCATAAACATGATGAGGGTAGGCGACAATTACAGTGTCGTGATCTGCGGAGGCGGGGAGGGACTAAACTTTGGAGCGAAGCTCAAGGCGAAGGAAATTCCCGTCGATGGAAGCGGTCAGAGAGTGGTCGTCATGTCGCTGGCGCCGGCGCTCGCCAATCAGCTTCAGGTCGCCGAGCGACTGATCATGGGCTCGTATTGGGACATGGGGTTGTTGACGTCTCCAAAATCGGGCGGCCGCTCAGTCAGTGAGAACCTGGCGGCTATCTGACGGATCGGCAGGCATCATCCTAAGACTTGTGGCCGCGGATCGAAGGCTCCCGCGCCAATTTCATGCGAAGCAATTCAAGAGGGCCGCCAGCCGCAAGGATCGGCATGGGCAGACCAAGAACGGCCCGCGCGAAACGTTCGTCCAACTCCTGGCGAACAGGGTCCTTGTCAACTTCGTGGAGCGGTAGGAGCTCACGATCGCTCATCTCATCGAACAGTTTAACGGCTTGGCCTAGCTGTTTGGGCGTGAGTGCGGTCACGTCAAGAACCGGCAGCGTCTGGAGCGGCAGCTTGCCGATACTGCCGCGTCCGGATTGCTGCTTGTTCGCGTGCCACCAATGAAGCAACAGACCCATGGAGGTGTTGGCCCAAAGAACAAGGGCTTTCTCGTGCTCGGCGGATTCAAGGCGGATTGAAAGCCATGCACGACCACCGATCGTTTTGCGGGGTGTGAACTGCATGCTCGTGGACTGGCTGTTGAATCGAAAATCACGGTTGAAATGGCAGTGCGATGCGCTGTTCCAGACAGCCTCGACTTTTTGCTCGACGAGTTCTTGTTCCTTCGGCGTCGCCCCTTTTCGGGGATGACCTTCGCTGTCGCCCTCAAAAGAGAGGGTGCATTGGCTTTTCGCATCGTGGGACCAGAGCACAGGATAGGTTGGCGCACTATCCGGCTTCACCGGAGAGATAGAGAACGGTCCTCTTATCCCGCCGGTGGACGTTTTGCCGTTAATGTCCGCGTGATATGGACCAATCTCTCCGATAGCAGCCACAGTCGAAACAGGAATCTTGAGAGAGTCCGCCTTGTTCATGGACGGCAACCAAACACGTCCTTCGGTCGCGATCTGGTATGCCGACTGCGCCAGAGCAAGATCGGCGATACGCGCCAGGTTCCAGCCGCCGCTGGGCGGAAGAGGAGCGCTCATCGCCTGACCGATGACGTCCGCGCCGAAGTGGATGGGCGTGCCGCCGACAGGCCCATCTTCCAGCCGGCGAAGACCCTTGCGCCTTTTCAGTAGGCGTATTTGCTTGGCCGCGCTGGCGCCGAGCATAGGAAATTGCGGACGTTCGTTCAGGATGACAAAGGTCGCCCGTTGGCTGCCCTTTGGAGATTTATGTCCGACGACAAGGCATTCGCCCATGTCCGTATCGGCGGAAAATGACAGCTCCGCGCCCTCCGTGCCCGCAATGGAAATCACTATAAGTTCACTGTAATTCTTGGCCAACAGTGCGCGGGATTGCTCCCACGCATCGCCGGACACAAGACTGAGGGGCATGACCATGGCCAGCATGCCGTCCGGCTTCAGCTTGCGATCGGCCAAGACCAGGAAGATCGACGCCTCGCCCGCGTTGCCATGTGCGCTGGTGCCCTGCGTCAACCACTTGGTCGCGTTCCCCATCAGCCGCTGTTCTTCAGCATCGGAGCTGAACGCGGCAAACATCGGGTTGGGAACCCCGATCTTACTTCCTTCGTGGCCGGTGGCGCGGGTAAAGGGAGGGTTCATGATCACCACGTCGAACGATGCGTGAGGCAGCGACGCCCAGGTCTCCTTCTCGGACTCACCCATTCCCTCCGCAACTTTGGCAGTGATGGATAGAATTTCGAACTTTCGCTGAGGATCGAGCAGGTCAAGCGATCCCAAGGCAACACCGCCATCCCGCTGCTTGCCGTATGCGACGGTGAGCACCGAACTCTGATTGTACTTAATCGTGGGATGCGCGCCTGCCAACATCGATGCGGTGAGGTGTGCAGCCGCCGGCAGTACGTCACAACCGATCAGGCCAGCGGCCATCATCTCCGGGTGAAGCGCCTCTGCATCGCCGCCGGCCAGCTCGTGCAATTGGCCTACGCGTTGGTAGGCCGTCGAAATGAGAGTTCCGGTGCCGCATGCAAAATCGGCTACGCGCAGCGACTTCACATCGTCCACATTTGACCACGACCCGCGCGCCGGAGGCCTGTCCGGCGTCAGCGCCAGGCCAACGAGTAGCGCTGCGGCCGAAGGCGTCGTGTAGTAGGCTGCCAGGAATTTCCGGTCCACGATCAGGCGCTGGAAGACGGCACCCGTGAGGTCGTGAGATCGCATGAGGCGATTCTCAAGCAGTCTGTCGGCAGTTTCTGCCAGGCGCTCGATGAGCTGCTTCGTATTTGCGGCTGGAATAACTTCGAGTATCCGGCGGGCGATGTCGAAAATCGGCCAGTAGTTGACCTTCAATATTTTTCGCCACTCGGCGAGGATGGCGGACTTGGTAAGGTTGCCGGTGGCGCCGCGAAGCTGATCGAGCGACCTGACGTTCGCCAGATCGCCCGGACCACCGGCCAGGGTTTCCTGAAAGACGAAGGCGTTGGCCAGTATGGTCGCCGCCATACGCCGGGTCTGCTCGCCGTCCTCCTGGCGCAACTCCTGGCTGATCTTGTGAATTGCACCGGGATGTGTTGCCGCAATATCCGCGAGCAACCCCGCGGCCTCGCTGACACCATTGACCAGATGGTTAGCCGCCTCGTCGATGACATCGGGTGGAACCGATGCCGATTGCGCGAGAATGGATAGATCGGCGACATTGCCGAGTACCCAGCCTGACTGCGGCCAACGCGATGCCGACGACGGGGCATTGCCGACATACAGAACCATTTCAATATCGTTCGTGTTGGAGAGATCGCTTTGCAGGGGCGCGCCATGCTTGGTGCGGAGCCTGGGCGGCAGACGCACGGCAATAGACGACAAGATGGTCCGGCCGGTGGTGCGTACCTGTTCGCCAAGGCGAAACCTTGCCTCCTCTTCGACGGTGGTTGCCGGCAGAACCTCTGTCTCGATGGCCACAGGTGAGACGTTAGATTCGATAATCAAGATGTCGGGACGGCGGGCACTACCCTTCAGCATGCCTGTATTCTCAGAGGTGACGACACCGGAAGAGCGCCAGACGCGGCGCGTTTCTCGTAATACCGCCGCCAGCGCGTCGTTGATCGTGTGCTCGGTTGTCGCCATCAGCTTATTTTGATCTTGCCGTCTACGTAAAAAGTTTACTCCGTCGGCCCCCGCTCGAAGGGTGGGAACGCCGTTGATAAAAAATCGTGGGCGGACGCCGTGACCCGGTCAAACAAAAAGGCCAGGGACCCACCCTGGCCTTCGCTCCTTTATCGTCCTAACTTTTCAATCCGTCGAGAAATTTTTTTCCGCTTATTCGGCCTTTGAAGTTTTTTCCGCGTCTCCGCCCGTCTTCGTGGAACCCGTTTCCGCTTCACCGCCTGGAGTATCTTGATCCGCGTCGCAATCCAGAGGATTATGGCACCATTGACAATCTCACCCAGATCAACGTTCAGCACGACGTCGATTGCGGGCATCCTCCTAGCCTCCGGTTGGTGTCGTCATAGCAATCTCCTTTCAAATGTAAGACTTGACCGGCCCCATACGTGCCGGCCCGCGGCTCATATAGCACTAGACAG
>JACQSM010000013.1 GCA_016205965.1 Candidatus Uhrbacteria bacterium | reverse complement strand
CGGAGAACCGCTCGAACTGATCGAGCATTTCGACATGGGCGTCAAACACATCAAAGCGGCGGTCAAGAAAGTTTTGAAGAGAAAATCCTGATATGTACGACATCGTCTCGATCGGCGACGCCACCGTCGACGTATTTCTCCAAATCAACGAGGCCAGCGTCATGTGCGAAATCCAGGCCGAGCAATGCCAGCTCTGCCTCAACTACGCCGACAAAATTCCGGTCGAGGGAATCTCCCGCGTTCCGGGCGCCGGCAACGCCTCCAACAACGCCGTCGGCTCGGCCCGGATCGGCATGAAAGCCGCGGTCTGGAGCATCTTGGGCGACGACGACGTCGGCCACGACATCCTGGCTCACTGGAAAAAGGAGAAGGTAGACACGCGCCATGCCCTTTTCGACCGCAAGCGCGGCACCAACTATTCGACCGTGCTCAACTTCAAGGGCGAACGGACCATCCTCGTCTACCACGAAAAACGCGACTACAAGTTTCCCGTGACGCTCGACGGCGCCAAGTGGGTGTACTACACCTCGCTCGGCAAGGGCAGCGAAAAACTGCACCGACCGCTGTTGCGCTACGTAAAAAAGGCCGGAGCGAAACTGGTCTTCAACCCCGGCACGTTCCAGCTGAAACTGGGGAACGACCGGCTGCAGCCGCTGATCGCCGCTTCGGAACTGACCATCGTCAACAAACAAGAAGCCGAACGCCTGGTCGGCGACGAAACGCCGAGCATCAAAGCGCTCCTGCTGCGCCTCAAGGCTCTGGGTTGCCGGCTGGCCGTCATCACCGACGGCGAGCACGGATCCTTCGCCTATGACGGCGCGAAATACTGGCAGCTCGGCATCTTCGACGTCCCGGTGATCGAGCGCACCGGCTGCGGCGACTCCTACGCCACGGCCATGGTCGCGGCCCTGCACTTCGGGCTCGATCTGCCCGAGGCCATGCGCTGGGGCACCGGCAACGCGGCCTCGGTCATCGGCAAGATCGGTCCCCAAGCCGGGCTCCTCAAGCGAACCGAAATGGAAAAAATGCTCAAGCGCTTCGCCAAGGTGAAAGCGCGGGAAATCTAACTCTCATGCTTACTACCACCAAAAAAATCCTCGCTGCCGCCGACAATGGCGGCTACGCCGTCGGCGCCTTCAACGTCAACAACCTCGAAATACTTCAAGCGGTGGTCGAAGCCGCGGTCGAGTCGCGTTCGCCGGTGATTCTCCAGACCAGCGAAGGCGCGGTCGAGTACGCCGGCATGGACTATCTCTTGGCGCTGATGCGCGTCGGCGCCGGCGCCAAGGTGCCCATGGCCATCCACCTCGATCACGGCAAAGATCTCGCCCTGATCAAAAAGGCGATCGACTCCGGCTACACCTCGGTCATGTTCGACGGCTCCACCCTGCCCTATAAGAAAAACGTCGCCGATACCAAGAAAGTCGTGGCCTGGGCCGGCAAGAAAGGCGTCTCGGTCGAGGCCGAAATCGGCGCCATCAAGGGCGTCGAGGATCTGGTCAGCGTCTCCGAAAAAGAGGCGTTCTTCACCGATCCGGAAGAAGCCGCCCGCTTCGCCAAAGAGACCGGCTGCGACGCGCTGGCCGTCTCCGTCGGCACGGCTCATGGCGCCCGCAAATTCAAGGGCGAGCAGGCGCTCGACATCGCCCGCCTCGAAAAAATCGACGGCCTGGTCAAAGCGCCGCTGGTGCTGCATGGCGCCTCGGGCATCTCGCCAGAGCTGGTCGAGAAGACGCGCATGCTCTGCGACCAGCTCGAGGACTGCGCCCGGCTCGAAGGTTCGTCCGGCGTTCCCGACGCCATGATCGCCGCCGCCATCAGGGCCGGCATCCGCAAGATCAACATCGACTCCGACCTGCGCATCGCCTTTACCGCCGGCGTCCGCGAAGCGATCGTGCGCGACCACAAGACCATCGACCCGCGCAAACTCCTGGGACCGGCCAAGCGCATGATGAAAGAAGTCGCCAAACACAAGATGGAACTCTTCGGCAGTTCCGGCAAAGCCTGAAGTATGGACATCATCACCATCGGTTCGGCCACCCGCGACGTCTTCGTCAAAAGCGAGGCCTTCGAAGTCCACGAGAGCGCCCATTCCCCGTCCGGCTTCGAGGGCTGTTTCCCCCTGGGAGCGAAGATCGACATCGACGAAGTCAACTTTGAAACCGGCGGCGGCGCCACCAACAGCGCCGTGACCTTCGCGAGGCTCGGCCACAGCGTCGGCATCGTCGCCAGAGTCGGCCAAGATGCCAACGGCGACGAAATCATCCGCGTCCTCGCCGCTGAGGGCGTCGACACCGGCCTCATACAGCGCGATCCCAAGGAACAGACCGCCTATTCGATGATCGCCGTCGCCGGCAGCGGCGAACGGACCGTGCTGGTGTATCGCGGCGCGTCCAAAGAGCTCGATCATGAAGACATCCCCTGGAACAGGCTGAAACCGAAATGGTTCTATGTCACTTCGCTGGGCGGAGACCTCGCGCTCATGCGCCGCATCGTCGATCATGCCGTCGCCGTCGGAGCCAAGATCGCCTGGAATCCCGGCTCGGCCGAAATCAAACGCGGCCTCTCCGTCCTCAAGGGCCTCATCAAATCCGTCGACGTCTTCAACCTCAACCGCGAGGAGGCGGCCGTCCTGGTCGGCGTCGAATCGGATCAGCTCGACTACGTCATACGCCAGCTCTGCGACCTGCCGCACATGGCGGCCGTCATCACCGACGGCCCCAACGGGGCGTTCGCTTGCGGCCAAAAGACCTCGCTTTTCGCCAACGTTCTCGACGTCCCGAGGGTCAACGTGACCGGCGCCGGAGACGCTTTCGGCTCGGGCCTGATCGCCGGTTTGCTCAAAAAAGACGACCTCGACTTCGCCTTGCGCGTCGCCGTCTGGAACGCGACCGGCGTCGTCCAGCAGATGGGCGCCAAAAAAGGCCTGCTCCGCAAATATCCGTCGCCGGCCCAGCTCAAAAAGGTCCGCGTCGGCGAGTTCCACCCCTGAAGTATGACCGGAAAAATCTTCGTCACCCGCAAAATTCCGGCCGTCGGCCTCGATATGCTCGCCGGCCGCGCCGGACTCGAAGTCGATGTCTATCAAAAAGACCGGGTCATTCCGCGCCGCGAGCTCCTCAAGCGGATCCGTGGCTGCGCCGGCGTGCTGACGCTTTTGACCGAGAAAGTGGACCAAGAATTCCTCGAGGCGGCCGGGCCGCAGCTCAAAGTAGTGGCCAACATGGCCGTCGGTTACGACAACATCGACGTGCATGCCTGCAAAAACGCCGGCGTCGCCGTCGCCAACACGCCCGGGGTGTTGACCGATGCCGTCGCCGAACACGCCTTCGCCCTGATGATGGCGATCGCCCGGCGCATCGTCGAGTCCGACAAGTTCCTGCGAGCCGGCAAGTACGAAGCCTGGGGGCCGCTGCTGCTGCTCGGCACCCAGCTCAAGGGAAAGACCCTGGGCGTCGTCGGCCTGGGCCGGATCGGCGCCGGCGTCGCCGAACGGGCCGCCAAAGGCATGGGCATGAAGGTGCTGTATAATGACGTCAAGCGTAACGAAGACTTCGAACGATCGGTCGGCGCCGAATTCGCCGCCGTCGAAGACATCCTGCGCCGGTCCGATTTCGTCTCGATCCACGTGCCGCTGCTGCCGGCCACGCGCCATCTCGTCGACGCCGCCAAGCTGGCCATGATGAAACCGACCGCCTACCTGGTCAACACCTCGCGCGGACCGATCGTCGACGAAAAGGCCCTGGTCGCCGCCCTGAAGTCGAAGCGCATCGCCGGCGCGGCCCTCGACGTTTTCGAGTTCGAGCCGAAGCTCGCCCCGGGCCTGGCCAAGCTCGACAACGTCGTCATTACACCGCACACCGCCTCGGCCACGTTCGAGGCCCGTTCGGCCATGGCCGAACTCGCCGCCCAAGCCATCCTCGACGCGCTCGACGGAAAAACGCCTAAGAATCTCGTCACCCTATGATGGAAACCTGCCTCTGCACCAAGCGTTCGCTCGAATTCACGTCGCAGTTCGCCGGCGACGTCGTCAGCTCCGTCTACTGCCCGGAATGCGTCGAACGGGCCTCGGACGACACCATCGTCTTCGAACTCTGCGAGCCCGGCGAATTCGCCGGCGTTTGGGGCGTCCGCTACAATCGCGGCGAACTCAAGCGCCTCGATGAGGCCTTCCGCGACGCCGACGACTACTTCTTAAGCCTGCTGATCTCCGGCGTCTGCGGCCCGGCCATCGCCCGCGACTACAGGCGCGGCGGCCTGTGCCGGATCCTCGGTTTCATCCACGGCCCATCGGAGGAGATGGCGGAGTCGGCGCTCAACGGCAACCAAAGAGTGATCGCCGACGAAGAAAAACCGACCCGGCTCCCAAAGAAGACCCGCAGCGGCCCGCGCGAATCGGCGGCCCGCAGCAAGCGGCGCATCTGACGATCGCGGCAATCAAAAGAGCCCCGGTAACGGGGCTCTTTTGATTCAGCGCTGCGCTTAGCGCTTCACTTTGACGCTGGACGTCTGCTCGCCGGCACAGGCACCGACTTCGAGACGATTGCCGGTCGTGCGGTGGAGGTAATAGCCGGTATTGGTCGAGCCGAGCGTGGTGATGCCGACCGCATTGGTCGTACAGCCGGTCTGGCAGACGGTCGAGCCGCTGCCGCGCG
>JACQSM010000097.1 GCA_016205965.1 Candidatus Uhrbacteria bacterium | reverse complement strand
GACCGACCCCGAGATCGCCGACCAAGGAATCGCCGACGAGCATGATGCCGTCGCGGGCGACGCGGAGGCCGCGCCGGGCGGCACGAACGACAAGTTGCCGGATGGCGACCTCCTTGCCGCCGCCAGCCGTCGATTCGTCGCCGGCCAGATCGAGGAAGTCCCCGGCCAAACCGCTCATGGCCAGGACCATCCGGGCGAATTCCTCGTTGTTGGCGGTCATGCAGAAGGTCGCCGCGCCCAGCCGACGGAGCAGACGCAGCAAATGCACGATCGGCTCGATGTGGGCGCGTTCGAAGACGCCGGGGTCGCGCGCATGGGCGGCGCGGGCGACTTCGAAGGCCTTGGCGGCATAGACTCCGGTGTAGTCCGCGGCGCGGCGGCGCTCGGGACCGTCGGCGTCGATGATCGCCTGGCGCTCGCGCAGATACCGATCGGGGTCGGCCCAGGCGTCGCGGCCGTCGCGGACGATGCCGTGGAGCCGGTCGAACTCGCGGTAGCTGGTGCCGAGCTTGAAGCCGTCGGAGTGCAGGCGCCAGAGCGCTTCGCCGTCGGCGACGTCGGGGAATACCCCGAGCAGCGTCGGCTTGTAGATGAAGTCGAGGCGCAAGAGCGTCCGATCCATGTCGAAGAAGGCGGCATCGAGAAGCTCATCTTCGGCGTCTACGCGAAGACACAATGCCGGCTTGGTTCCGCGCATGTCGGCAAGGCTCGATAGGACGCAAATCTGGCTGATATTTCTCACGGCCATGACGGCCTCCTTTGTCGAAGAGCGATGCCTGACATTAGGCGCGGCCGGCGCGGATGTCAAGGTTCGAATAAAAAAAGGACGAGCGAACTCGTCCATAGAGATGATTATTTTCCGGCCGGCATGACGGCCTCGGCGTGAGCATCGAGCCGCAATTGCGCGCTGAGCTCGAAATCGTCGAGGCAGGTCGCCAGCTCGTTGAGACACGAAATCACTTCCGCCGAGTCGGCGAAGCTGTCTTTGACCGCGACGGCGACGCAGGCGCGCTCGGCGGCGGCGATGGCCGCTTCCAATCGCGGCCGCTCGGCGCGAAGAACTTCCGTCACTTGCGCGAGCACCGGCCAGCAACCTTCGCCGCTCCGGCGCAACTGCTGGCGCATCCAGAGATCGAGCGCCTTGTCCTGAAGGTCGACCTGCTCGTTGTAGCGGACGACCGCCCCGATCAGCCGGCGCAGCGGTTCGCGGACCGCCTCGTCGAGGGCGGCGAACGCGTCGTGGGCGCTGGAGAGTTCGGCGATCCTCTTGCAGTTGGCGGAGAGCCGAGTCATGAGCCGGGAACGGTCGATGGCGAAATCGACGATCGCGCCTAAGTAGAACGGCGAGTGCCCGGGCAGCAGCTTCTTTTTCTTCCTGGCCCAGTAGCCGAAGAACAACGAACCGGCCATGCCGACCGCGATCCCGATCCAGGTCATGGGCAGCGAGAGCGAGGCCGCCATGGCCGCAATGGACGCGATCCAGGCCGCCTCGCCGACGATGGCGCGGCGATTCTTCCGCCGGCCGTAGTCGAGCTCTTGAAACTCGGCCTCAAGCCTTTCCTGCTCGAGTTCTTGCCGGAGGCGGACGATCAGGTCTTTCAGCGTCGTCCATCCGCCGCTCTTGGTCAGAAACTTGTAGGAACCGCTGCTGGTCGAGTCATGAAACTCGATCCTGGCGATCGCAGTCATGGAATCATTTCGGTTCTGGTCGGCCATGGCCGCCTCCTTGAGGAAGTCTGTAACCCCCACGAATATTGTCAGCGAACGACGTCGAAACCTACCATGCGGGACGGCTGCCGTCAAGCATGCATCAGGCTCGTCCGGATTCCGTCTTTTCGAGCCAGCGTTGCGCGTCCAAGGCGGCCATGCAGCCGGTGCCGGCGGCCGTGACCGCCTGGCGGTATTTGAAATCTTGGACGTCGCCGCCGGCGAAGACGCCGGGGACGGAGGTTTCGGAGCCGTTCTTGGTGACGATGTAGCCGACTTTATCGAGCTCGAGTTGTCCCTTGAAGATATCGGTGTTGGGCGCATGGCCGATGGCCGCGAAGACGCCATCGACCTGCATTTCGGAAACCGCGCCGGTGACCGTATCGCGCAAACGCACGCCGGTGACATGGTTGGCCTCGACGCCCAAAACTTCAGTGACCTCGACGTTCCATTTGAAAACGATCTTGGGATTGGCCCGGGCCCGGTCGGCCATGATCTTGGAGGCCCGGAGCTTGTCGGAACGAACCAAAATCGTGACCTTGGCGGCGAAGCGAGTCAAAAAGGTCGCCTCTTCCATGGCCGAGTCTCCCCCGCCGACCACGGCCACCTCTTTATTTTTGAAAAAGAATCCGTCGCAAGTGGCGCAAGCCGAAACGCCGCGGCCCATGAGCGCTTTCTCGGACGCGAGCCCGAGGCGCTTGGCCGAGGCGCCGGTCGAAATGATGACCGCGGCCGCCTCCTCGACGCGGGCGCCGGCGCGGACGATGAACGGCCGCTTCGAAAAATCGACCTCCGTCACCATGGAACCGACCAGTTCGGCGCCGAACCTCGCGGCCTGCTCGCGCATCGCGGCCATCAGGTCCGGCCCTTGGATGCCCTTGGGAAAGCCGGGAAAATTTTCGACCTCGGTCGTGGTCATGAGCTGGCCGCCGAGCGCGTCGCCTTCGAATACCAAAGGTGCCAGGCTGGCGCGGGCCGCGTAGATGGCGGCGGTGTAGGCCGCCGGACCGGAACCGATGATGATGAGATGGCGCATAAGTGTACGGAGGGCGGCCTTCAGGCCGCCTGCGATGAACGCCTTAACGGCATGAGCGTGATGCAATTTGCCGACTGCTGACGCGGGTGGCCTAAAGGCCACCCTCCTAACTTGATAACTTGCTAAGCATCTCGACCAACCGCTCTTTAGACTGGACGCCGACCGCCTGGTCGACCGGCTGGCCGCCTTTGAACAGGATCAGCGTCGGAATGCTCATGACGCCGTACTTGCCGGGCGTGCCCGGATTTTCATCGACGTTCATCTTGCCGACTTTGACGCCCCTGCCCTCGAATTCCTTGGCGACCTCGTCGACGACCGGCGCCATCATCCGGCACGGACCGCACCAGGACGCCCAAAAATCGACCAGCACCGCCTCGGGCGCGGCCAAGACGTCTTTCTGAAAATCAGCATCGGTAAAAACAAATGCCATACCCCCTCACTATACATTACTCGGTGAATTCGAGCTTCTTTTCTTTGCGCTCTTCCATGAACGCCTCGATGACGTCGCCGATCTGGATGCCGGTCTTGCACTTCACCTTCATGCCGCACTCCTGGCCGCTCCGGACTTCCTTGGTTTCGGACTTGCCTAGCTGCAGCTGGACGATGTGGCCTTCGCCGACCGGTTCGCCGCTGCGATAGACGACGATGCTGGCGGCCGGCACGAGCTTGCCGTCGGTGACGCGGCCGCCGACGACCTGGCCGCTCTTGTCCGAATGGAAAACGCCGAGCACTTCGAGCTTGCCCAGGTCGGTGCGAATGACTTCGGCCGGCAGGAGCGTCTGCAAGCGCTTCTTCACTTCGTCGAACAGATGATAGATGACTTTATAAAGATGGATCTGGACGTTCTTGTCGCGGGCCAGAATCTCGGCCTCGCGGGTCGCAACCACGTTGAAGCCCATGACCACGCCGCCGGCGCCTTCGGCCCGGAGCACGTCGCTTTCGTTGATGTTGCCGAGCCCCTTGCCGATGACGGCCGCGCCGACTTCGGGGTTGCGCATCTTTTCGAGCTGGCCGGTGATGGCTTCGAGCGAACCGAGCACGTCGGCCTTGAGCACG
>JACQSM010000098.1 GCA_016205965.1 Candidatus Uhrbacteria bacterium | reverse complement strand
GGCGAGTTCGAACTCGAGGTTCTTGGCCGCCTGGCGCATCTCTTTTTCTTTCTTGGCGATGATCTCTTCGGCCGGCAGCGTTTCGCCGACGGTATCGAGGGCGGCGACGCGCTTGGCCCGCTCGGCTTCCTTCTTGCCGAGGTCCTGCATGATGTCCTTGATCGCCTTCTCGATCGTCTTCGGCGTGATGCCGTGTTCCTTGTTGTGCGCGATCTGCTTGGCCCGGCGCCGTTCGGTCTCGGCCATGGCCCGGCGCATCGAACCGGTGACGGCGTCGGCGTACAAAATGACTTCGCCGCGGACGTTGCGGGCCGCCCGGCCGATCGTCTGGATGAGCGAGGTCTCGCTGCGCAGGAAGCCCTCTTTGTCGGCGTCTAGGATGGCGATCAAGGTGACTTCCGGCAGGTCCAAGCCTTCGCGCAGCAGGTTGACGCCGACCAGGACGTCGTACTCGCCCCGGCGCAGGGCGGTCAGAATCCGCACCCGGTCAATGGTCTTGATGTCGCTGTGGAGATAAGCGACTTTTATTTTTCGCTCGAGAAGGTAATCGGTCAGGTCCTCGGCCATCTTTTTGGTCAGCGTGGTCACCAACACGCGTTCCTTGCGCTTGACCCGCTCCGGAATCCGCTCTAACAGGTCATCGATCTGGCTCTTTTGGCCTTCGGCGGCGGTGACCGGCAAAACCGTGATGGCCGGATCGACCAGGCCCGTCGGCCGGATGACCTGTTCCACCACCTGGTCGGAATGCTTGAACTCGAACGGTCCGGGAGTCGCCGAAACGAACACCGCTTGCGGCACGCGCTCTTCGAACTCCTTGAAGGTGAGCGGACGATTGTCGGCGGCCGAGGGCAGCCGGAAACCGTATTCGATCAGGGTCTTTTTGCGGACGGCATCGCCGTGCTGCATGCCCTCGATCTGCGGCACGGTCACGTGCGATTCGTCGATGAAGGCTATGAAGTCTTCGGGGAAATACGCCAGCAAGCTGTCCGGCGGCGCGCCCGGCGCCCGGCCCGAAAGATGGCGCGAATAATTTTCGATGCCGTGGCAGTAGCCGACTTCGCGCAGCATGGCCATGTCGAAGTTGGTGCGGCGTTCGAGACGCTCGACCTCGAGCAATTTTCCTTCCTTCTGCAGCTGCGCCAAGCGCTCCTTCATCTCCAGCTTGATCGCTTTGATGGCGCGATCGCGATCCGGTCCGGCGGTGATGAAATGCTTCGCCGGGAACACCCAGGCCTCTTTGAGGCGCTCGCGCATTTTTCTGCTCACCGGATCGATCGCCAAAATCGCCGCGATCTTCTGGTCGGCGAGTTCGACGCGGTAGACGATCTCCTCGCTCACCGGCATGATCTCGAAAACGTCGCCGCGATTGCGGAAGCTGCCGCGCTTCAGATCGGCGGTCGTGCGCTCGAACTGCATGGTGACCAGATGTCGCATGATGTCGCCGCGGGTCACGATCTGGCCGAGCTGCAGACGCATGTGCATTTTTTTGTAGGCCTCGGGCGCGCCCAAGCCATAGATGCACGAGACCGAAGCCACGATGACGACGTCGTCGCGGGTCAGCAAAGCCTGGGTGGCGGCGTGGCGCAGCCGGTCGATCTCCTCGTTGATCATCGCCTCTTTTTCGATGTAGGTGTCCGAATGCGGCAGGTAGGCCTCGGGCTGGTAGTAGTCGTAGTACGAGACGAAATACTCGACGGCATTCTCGGGAAAAAATTCGCGGACCTCGTTGCAGAGCTGGGCGGCCAGGGTTTTGTTGTGGGCGATGACCAGGGCCGGCTTCTTCACCTTGGCGATGACTTCGGCAACAGTGTAGGTTTTGCCGCTGCCCGTCACGCCCAATAGAGTCTGGTAGCGCATTCCAGCATTCAGACCTTCGATGAGTTTGGCGATAGCCTCGGGCTGGTCGCCCTTGGGCTTGAATTTCGAGACCAGTTTGAACGGCATAATGGCCCAGAATACCGCTCTCTCCAAAGACCGTCAATCGGTAACTGTTACGAACGGCCCGTTTGGTAACAATTACCCGTGAGAAAAGATTTCGCCGTACCGCGGCACGACCGCGTCGAGATCGTGGTGCGTCCGAATTGCATCGGCCAGATATTCGGCGGCGTGCGGCTCGCCGTGGTTGAGATACACCTTGGACGGCTTCGATAATCCGCTGGTGACCCATTTCGCCAGCTTGAGCCGGTCGGCGTGGGCCGAGTAGGCGCCAATCGCCTCGACCTGGGCCCGGACGAGAATCTCCTGGTGATCGATATGCACCTTCTTGGCGCCTTCGAAAATCGCCCGTCCCAAAGTGCCGGCCGACTGATAGCCGACCACCAGCACGGTATTCCTTTTGTTGTTCAGATAATCGACCAGGTGATGCATGATCCGGCCGCCGTGCATCATGCCGCTGCCGGCGATGATCACCTTGGGCGGCGGCACTTCCAGAATTTCGCGCGACTCCTCCGGATTTTTCGTTACCCGCAGACCCGGAAACTTGAAGAAGTCGTCGCCGGCGTCGGCCAGCGCCTTGGCCTCGCGATCGTAATACTCTGGAAACTGGTGATAGATCTGCAGCGCCTTGATGGCCAGCGGACTGTCCAGAAAGATCGGCACCTGCGGAACGCTGCCGTTCTCGACCAGAAAGTTGAGCTCGTAGAGGATCTCCTGGGTGCGCTCGAGCGAGAAGGCCGGAATCATCAGCGTACCCTTTCGCGCGATCGTTTCCTTGACCGCCGTCTTCAATTTTTCGATGCGCGTTTTGGGATCCTCGTGGACGCGGTCGCCGTAGGTCGATTCCATGACGACGACGTCGCCGTCGATCATCCGTTCGGTCGGCTTGAGAATCGGCACGTAGTCGTTGCCGAGATCGCCCGAGAACACCGTCTTGATGCCGCCGACCTGCATTTCGACGAAGGCCGAGCCGAAGATGTGGCCGGCGTCGCGCAGGGTGAACGAGATGTCGTCGGAAATCTTGACCTGGGTATGATAGTCGACGCCGTGCGTCAGTTCGAAGGTCGGGCCGACGTCCTTCATGACGTAGAGCGGCGGCCGCTTGTAACGGCGGGCGTCGTCTTTCATCACGTGGGCGGTGTCCTCCCACATCAGGCGCGAAAAAAGGCGCGTCGGATGGGTCGAGAAAATGCGGCCGGAAAAACCCTGAGCCACCAGCCGCGGCACCCTGCCGGTGTGGTCGACGTGGGCGTGGGTCAGGATGACAGCATCGATGGTCTTGGGATCGAACGGAAACTCGGCCAGGTTGCGCACGTAGGACGACGAGCCGCCCTGAAACATGCCACAATCGATCAGCACCCGGGTCCGTTCGGTTTCGACCAGCGTGCACGAACCGGTGACTTCGCCGGCGGCGCCGCAAAATGTCAGTTTCATACCGAAAAGTATATCACGGCGATAGAAAAACCCGCTCTCATCGAGAGCGGGTCGTGAATTACGGTCCCCCGTCGGGCTTGGACGGGCCGCCGTCCGAAGCGCCGGTCGGTCCGCCGTCGAGACCGACGGGCGACATGCCGCCGTCGGCGCCGGTGAGGCAGACTTTCTGGAAGACGCCGAGCAGGTCCTGGACGTAACGATCCTCATCGGCAGGATAGATCTCGATGATGCGAGAACTCTCCTGATAACAGATCTCGATGTAGTACGAGCTGTAGTCCTGGCCGCTGCCACCCCAGGATCCGCTGCCGCCGCCCTTGTGGGTGATAATGAACACCTCGACCTTGTCGCCCGGCTGGCAGTTGGCGATCTGGCAGTTTGCGGTCTGGGCCGCCACCATCTGCTGGCTGACGTTGTTCCAGGTCCGGGCCGGCTCGTCGCCGATCAGGATGATGTACGGCGTAGCGTCGCTGCGCCAGTTGATCGGCGTCGTCGACGGCGAAGTCAGCTCCAGAAGCACGTCGTAGCTCGGTTCATCGCCGTCGCCGCTGCAGTTGAGCTGCGACAGGGCGGCCTGGAAGCTGGCGAAGTCGACGTTGTTGGCGATGATCCTGTACGGCGTCGATCTGCCGAACGCTCCCGGGAAAAAGAGCAGGCTGAAGCGGTGCTCATCGCCGTCGAAATTGGCCGAGTAGCGGTTCAGGGCGCCGGCCAGCGTCTGGCTGTACGGGCACATCGAGCCGGAGATGTCGACCACGAAGACCATGTCGACCTTCTTGTTCATGCCCTCATCGACGTGGCCGTCGCAGTTATTGTCCTTGTCATCGCAGGATTCCTCGACCGGAACGACTTCGCCGTCGCAAGAACCCCATAAGCCGGCCGAGCACCGGCTCGAACCAGGCGCGCATTCGCCGATCAGCGGGTTGTCGGGCGAGCTGCAGGTCTGGGCCAGCGGATTGCCGTCGGCAGCCTCGTCGATCAAAAGGTCGCAGTCGTCGTCCCAGTTGTTGCAAGTTTCGTCCGTGATGTGGAAGAGCTCGCACTGGCTCCAGCCGGGAACGCAGCTGTAGGGCGTGTTCGGGTCGCAGCCGACAGGCGTGACGCAGCGCTGAAATCCCTTGCCGCAAGTCAGAGGCGCCTCGCGGCATTCATGGAATGCGCCGAGGCGGCAAGGACAAGGCATGTCTTCGTCGGTTTGGCCGTCGCAGTCGTCGTCGGTGCCGTCGCAATAGTCGATCTCCGAGGGCTCGCGGGCACTGCAATTGACCGGCTGGCCGTGAATGCATTCGGCGATTCCGGAGCCGCAGCGCGTTTCGCAGCGCATGACCAGGGGATGGCCGTCAGCGCCTTCGTCGGCGACGCCGTCGCAGTCGTCATCGATGCCGTTGCAAGTTTCGGCCGCGGGGCCGACCGCGCCCTGGCAAACGAGAGTGCCGCCGACGGCGCAGACGTTACGGCCGTAGACGCAGGCGCCGACATCGGTATCGACGCCGCAGGTCTCGTTTTCCTCGGCCGTGCCGTCGTCGACCCGGTCATTGCAGTCGTCATCGCGGTCATTGCAGCGTTCGACGTCCGGCAGCGTCTCGCCCAGGCATTCGGTAAGCGCGCCTTTGACGCAGCGGACCAAACCCTTGGCGCAGGCCGAACGTTCGTTGAACACGGCGTAATCCGGTCCGGTCCAGCACTCGAACGGAACGAAGCCGTCGTCGACCGCGCCGTTGCAGTCGTCATCGACGCCGTTGCAGTCGTTGTCGGCGTACTCGCCGGGCAGACGGTCCGGCTCGCAGGCCGGGAACTTGCCGTTGACGCAGGTGACGGTGGTGACATGGCAGGCGCCGACATCGTTGCCGCGGCCGTCGCCTCCGCAGTCCTTGGCGTCCGGCTGGCCGACGTCGCTGTTGCAGTCGCAGCCCTCGTCGACGCCGTCGATGCAGTTGTCGTCAAGGCCGTTCCTGCAGACTTCGGGTTTGCCGTTGGACTCGCCGCGCGCCGGATTGCCGGGATGACAACTGGCGTCTTCGAGATCGATGCTCTCGCAGTTCTGGCACGATACGGATAGGAACGTGCAAACCGCGAAAAACGCGCCGCTAACTCTCGTCAGAGGCGCCTTAAAAAAAATGGGCGCCATGGGAGCTCCTTTTCGCTCTGTTATGAAAGAACGCGCCTAAACCTTTACCCACCTGACCAGATGGGCCGTCGGCTGTCAATAAAAAAGCCGCTCTCTTGAGGAGAGCGGATACCGCTACGGTCCGCCGTCAGGCGCGCCGGAGGAGGACGAACCGCCGTCGGCAGCGCTTCCGCCGTCGCCGACGCCGCCATCGTTCGAAGGCGGGCAGACGTCCTTGAAGACCTTCTGGAGGTCCCGGACGAAGCGGTCCTCGTCGACCGGGATGAGCGGATAGATGCGCTTGACCGTCTCGTAATAGACGATCTCGTCGTATTGCAGCTCATAGGCCCGGTCGATGAACAGGAACACCTCGACCTTGTCGCCCGGCTGGCAGATGCCGACCCGGCAGTTGGTCATGACCGAAGCCACTTGGGACTCGGTCAGGTTGCGGGGAGGCCACCACTGGGCCGGTTCGTCGCCGACGAAGATCACGTACGGATAGGCGTCGGCGCGCCACTGCACCATGGTGCTGGCCGGGGAGCTGAACAGCGCCGCGGCGTCGTAGAGCGCGTCGTAGGAGGGCTCTTCCGAACCGCCGCCGGCATTGAGCGCCGCCAGCGCCGCTTGGAAGCTGGCGATATCGGTCGGCTGCGTGATCACCGTCCAGGGCGTGGTGATGCCCATATCGCCGGGCACGGAAGCCAGGCCGAAACGGTGCTCGGTGTTCGTGAATTCGCCGGACCAGCGGCCCATGGCGGCATGCATGGCGTTGATCTTGTCCTGCATGGAACCGGAGACGTCGACCAGGAACATGACGTCGACCTTGTCGTGAGGATTCAGATCCTCGTCGACTTCGTTGTCGCAGTCGTTGTCCTTGTTGTCGCAGACTTCTTCCTTGGGCATGACTTCGCCCTCGCACGGACCCCAGACGCCCAGCACGCAAACGGTGTTGCCGAGATGGCATTCGCCGATCGCGGGATTGTCTTCGTGTCCGCAATAGGCGGCCAGCGGGTCGCCGTTGTCGTCCTCGTCGACTTCGCCGTCGCAGTCGTCATCCCAAAGGTTGCAGTCCTCCAATTCGATCTTCCAGAATTCGCAATCGCCGAAGCGGGGTATGCATGATTCCGGAAAGGCCGGATCGCACTCGGGCGGCTCGATGCACTCCTGGATACCCAGGCCGCACATCATGCCGTCGGGCGCGCCGGTCATCGGCGGCTGTTTGCAGGGCTTGAAGTCGATGCCCGGCCGACAGGGACAGGGCACGTCTTCGTCGATCTCGCCGTCACAGTCGTTGTCGACGCCGTCACAGGTGTCGATCGGCTCGTAAGCGCGGGCGCTGCAGACGGACTGATGGCCGCCCAGGCACTCGGTGAAGCCGACTTCGCAAAGCCGGCCCTCGGGACTGCGGGTTTCGCAGCGCTCGATGAGCGGCTGGCCGTCGATGCCCTCGTCGGTGCGGCCGTCGCAGTCGTTGTCGATGCCGTCGCAGCTCTCGTCCGCGCCGTAGTCGGCGCCGTCGCATAGCACTTCGCCCTCGGTCGTACAAACCTTGCGGCCCCGGCGGCATTGGCCGATGACCCGCTCGGGCCCGCATTGGGCACCGGCTTCGGCGGTCAACTCGTCGACTTCGCCGTCGCAGTCGTCGTCACGGTTATTGCAGTGCTCGGCGCTGGGAAGCGTCTGGCCGCCGCAGGGCTGCGGCCGGCCGTTCAGGCATGCGATCTTGCCCTTCTTGCAGACGGACGATTCGCTGAAGACGGCATCTTCGCGGCCGGTCCAGCAGTCGAGAGCGACGTACTCCTCGTCGGTCTGGCCGTCGCAGTCGTCGTCGATGCCGTCGCAGGTGGTGTCGCGGTATTGGTCGGGCCAGCGGTCGGGCTCGCAGCCCGGGAACTTGCCATTGACGCAGGTCACCGTCTTGACCTTGCAGGCGCCGATGTCGCGGCCGTGGCCGTCGCCGCCGCAATCCATGGTGTCGGCGGGCTGGACGTCGCTGTTGCACTCGCAATCTTCATCGATGCGACCGTCGCAGTTGTCGTCGAGGCCGTTCTTGCAGACCTCGGGCTTGCCGTTCGGCTCGCCATGCGCCGGCGCCCCAGGCTCGCAGGTCGTGGCGTAGAGCGACAAGTCTTCGCAGCCGCGGCAGGAGAAGAAAGGGATGATGAGGAAGGCGAAGATCACGCCCCCAACTCTCGTCAGGGACGTCCGTGCGGTGATGGACGCCATGGGGGCTCCTTTTTCGCTCTATATGTAAATGAGCGCAATTTTTACTATAGGCAGGTGTCGGCCTATAAGACAACCTCATCGGAGGCAACCAGTACTGTCAAGGCTCGGCCGGCGTTCCTTCATCGGCCTCAATCCCCCGCCTATGCTCCATGTAATCGATATAGTCGTCGCTCATGGGCCTGGGATCGAGGGCGATGGCGGCCAAGAGTGGGTGCAGTGCCGCCCTTGAGCCGGCTTGCTCCAGCCGTTCGGCCGCACGCGAGTACAAAATATCGGCGGCGAAATACCGAAGCGCGTGATTGGCCCGGATCACTTCGACTGGCGGCAGCGCCGGCAAATGCGACACGCCGATCGGCCGATTCCTGTCGTCCCGCAAAAATGCGTACACGCCGCCTGAAACCGCCGAATACCAGCGCCGGTCGGCCGATTCCGGCGCGAACGTGGTGAAGATCGGCCGCCCGGCGAAGCGGACATCGGCCAAGACCGCATCGATGAGCATGCGGCGGCGCATCGGCACTGAAAAATGTTCATAGCGGGCCGGCAAACTTGGTATATGGAAAACCGGCATGCCGGCATCCTGCGCAATCGTCACGTCGGGCCGAAGTTTTTCGACCGTCTGCAGGAAAGCCAGGCCAAAGAGCTCGGTGTCGCGGACCGCGCCGTAGTCATCGACGATCAGCACGGCGTCCGGCGGCAGGTCGGCGATCAGGCTGCGGACATAGGCGTCAGCGAAGGGACTTGAAAAGGCCCGGACGCCGGGCAGCGAGGCGCCGCCGGAGACCAGGCACCACGCTGAAAGAGCTGCGACCATCGCCGCCGCGGCCGCCGAACGCTTGAGGAATCGGCCGGCTTCGACGACGCCGACAGCTCCGAGGACGGCGAAGAAAGCCGACGAGGGCAGCGCGTACACGCGATAGATATAGGCGTTTTCGGCCGACCAAGCGGTCGATCGCAGAAACACGATCGGCAAAAAACCCAGAGCGACGGCGAGGCACCAGGCGGCGCCGATCCGCGCCGCCGGACGGCGGGTCCGTACCAAAGAGGCCAGGCCGGGAACGGCGAACAGCAGCACCGGACCGAGACCGAAGACCGCCTGCTTGGCCATGTCGACGGCGATGCCGAACTTGTTCCAGCCGCCGATGCCGACATCGGCATACTGGGTTCGCAGTATGTAGGCGACTACTTCAGCCGAAGTTCCGGCCGAGCCGAACGCATACGAACCGGCCGGTGCAGCCGCCAGAAGGCGCCAGGCCAGCCAGGCGTAGGGCGTCAGGCCGACGGCGAGGGCGGCCAGGGCGGTCGAGACCAACCGCACCGAACGAAATGCGCGCCGGTCGGCGGCCAATACCGCCGCAACGAAAAATGGCGCCAGCGGCGCGGTTAAAAAAAGATGGTTGGCCGAGGCCAGGCCGAAGAAAAACGCGGCCGCGCACAACGACCCGGCCGCCCGCCTCTCGATCCAGTCGAAGAGGGCGATCGAGGCCAGGGCCAACAACAACACGTGCAGCGCATAGACCTTGGCGTAGATCGCCTGGCTCCACCAGAGCTCGCTCGCGGCCAGCGCGAGCATGACGATGGCGATAAGCGCTTCCTGCCGCCAGGCCAGCCGGCCATGCACCGCCTCGGCGAGTTTGCGCGCAAGCACGAAGAACGCGGACAGCGCGGCGGCGGCGCAGACGGCCGAAAAAAACGCCACCCGCCAGGGCACAGTGCCGAACGGCAGCAGCGTAAAAAGATGGGCGGCCAGGACGTACAGCGGATAACCGGAAGGATGCGGTACGCCCAAAGTCGCGGCCGCGGCCGCGAACTCGGCGCTATCCTCGAATGAGAACGTCGTCGGCAGCAGCGGCAAGGCCGTCGCCAGCCCGGCGGCAAACAGGATCGCCGGAAAAATCATTCGGCGCCGGGCCGGCATAGCGCGAAGCTACCACCGCACGCCGTGGCCCAGAAAGCGCAGCAGCGTATGAGGAATACCGTTCGCCTTGCAGATGTCGGCATACACATGGGCGCTGCGCCGCGGCGTCCGTTTTTGGGTCGCGTAGTCGACGGCGATCAGCCCGAAACGGGCCGCGAAGCCGCGCTCCCATTCGTAATTGTCGAGCAGCGACCAATGGAAGTAGCCGCGGACGTCGGCTCCGGCCCGGATGGCGTGATACACCTCTTTGAGCGTGGCGATCAGGATGCGCGGCCGTTTGCCGTCGTCGGCGTTGGCCAGGCCGTTCTCGGTAATGTATATCGGCCGCCGATAGCGGTTCATGTCGAGCAGGGCTTCGAAGATTCCCTGGGGGTTGAGCTCCCAGCCGACGTCGCTGGTCTCGCGGTTCTCGGTGTGGACTTCGAAAAAAACCTGGAAAATCTTCGACGGGATGTACTTGATGCGGTAGTGGAAATAATAGTTGATGCCGATGTAGTCATGCTGGCCCTTGGTCCAGATGAAAAATTGGTGGTTGAAAATCTTGTCGGCGAACCAGACGAATAGGATGTCGTTCAACGAATGTTTGCGGTACGGCTCGAAGGTGATCACGTTCTGGGCGATGCCGACCTGGGCCCGGCGGCCTTGGCGGTCGACGGCTTTGTGAATAGCGCCGTAAGCGGCCCGGTGCGCCCGGCACAGCGCACCGAACACCCGGAAGGCGCGCCAGTTGCTTTTGACGCCCGGCGGCCAGACGCCGGACTGGTACGACTGGCCCAGATAGACCATCGGCTCGTTGATCGTGCACCAAAGATCGACCAGGTCGGAGTATTCGCCGGCCACGAACCCGGCGAACCTCCGAAATCGGCCGACGGCGCCGCGCCACTCCCAGCCGCCTTTGGCCGCCAGCCAACCCGGCAGGGTGAAGTGCCAGACGGTCAGCATGACCTTCATGTTGCGGCGCTTGAGGGCTTCGAGCACCCGGCGATAGTGCATGACTTCGTCCATGTCCCAACGGCCGTCTTCGGGCTCGATCCGGCTCCACTCGATCGACAAGCGATGGGCGTTCTGATGGAAGCCGGCGGCCAGGTCGAAGTCCTGTTCGTAACGATGGTACTGATCACAAGCCGCGCCCGACGGCTGACCGTCGACGATGTGGCCCGGAATCATCTCCCAGTCATGCCAGTCGTTTTTTCCGTTCCCGCCCTCGACCTGATGCGACGACGTGGCCGTTCCCCATAAAAAACCCTCGGGGAATTTTCTGGTTTCGTGAATATGCGGCCGTGCGGTCGGCAGGGCGCTCACGTATTCGGGCGTGCCATGCGACGGATGATGCTCGGGCATGCGCTACCTTTTATATAAGTAGACCGATCCCCTCTTTTCGACCGGCTTCCAGTTCGGGAATTTGAAGACGTGCGAAACGATGCGGGCGCCCGGCGCCAGCTCGGCTTGGAGTTTGCGTTCCATCCGGGGCATCTGCATGTCGATGAGATACAGCGAAATGACGTCGTAGCCGGAAAAATTTTCCCACCAGTAGCTGCCCAGGCGCATCTCGGCCCGGCTCCCGACGCCGGCGAAAACGGCCCTGGCCCGGGCCAACAGCCAGAGATACGGATTGATCTCCCAGCCTTCGGCCTTGGCTCCGGTTTTGGCGGCGGCGATCACCAGCCGGCCGTCGCCCGAGCCGAGATCGGCGAAGCGGTCGCCAGGCTTGAGTTCCGAGAGGGCGATCATGTGGTCGAGGTTGCGCTTGTCGGTGGGAAGAAACGGCGCGCCGAAGAGGACGCCGTACGCCGTGGTCGCGAAAAACACCCCGAAGGCCAGGGACATGACCAGGGTCGTGATGGCGATGATCCAAACGACCATAGATTCTAGAGCAAGGGTTCGCCGTCGGCTTTCTCGGGATCGATATCGGCCAGATCATCGCCGGTGAAGCCCTTTTCTTCCGGCGTCCTGTCGGTCAGGTCGGCCTCGAGTTCGATCGGGGCGATCTCACACCAGCTATCGAAGCCACCGGCCAGAAATTCGACCTTCTTGTAACCGAGATCGACCAGCGTTTGGTGAATGGATTCGATCTCCGGCTCTTGAGTCGATCCGGCCACGACGATTACCCGACCGCCTTTGTCGGGAACGAGGGTCTCGAGGTTGGTGGTGAGTTCGCGCGCCGGCACGTTGAGCGAATCTTTTATGTGGCCGGCCTCGTAATCGATGAAATCGCGCACATCGACGACGACGTGCTCTTTCTGCTCTTTCTTGCCGAGTTCGACGAGGTGTTCGCAGGTAACGTGGGGAATTTTGTTGGGCATAGGATCAAGAGTATTGTACTCCGCGGCCGCGGACCCGCAATTGAACCTGCCCCCATAGTGGATAACTAGAGCGGCTGGCCGAAACCGTAATTGACGAAAAAGGCATCCGGCACGTCCTTGACCTTGGCCGCCCAAGCGGCGCCGAAGAGTTCGATCGCCCGGGCTTCGGTCGGCACCCAGCGCAGCGTACCGATGTCGTCAGAGACCATGTAGACCCGCGGGTCGGTCTGGATCTTGACCAGCGTCCCGGCCTTGTAGGTGACGTTGCCGCTCAAGCGGTATTTGGCGATATCCTCGAGCGAGGCCAGGAGAACTTCCGAGAAATCAGTGAACCAGGAACGGTAAGTGGCGTCGTTCGGAAAAACCAGGCGGCGCTCGCCGACCAGCAAGCAGTACACGGTCGGAGAAATTTTTGTTCTGACCATGTAGGTGCAACCGGGCTTTTCGTCGCGCAGGACGTATGGCAGCGCGTGGCTGCGGGACGGATCGGCGTGCAGCAGGTAACGGTCATGGCCGCGAGGTTCAAAAGAATCGAGCCAGGCGATGAGCGGCAGCACGTCGCCGAGTTCGTAGTAGGTCACGGTTTCGGCCCCGGTCGCCGGGTCGACGGTGAAGCGCGTCCGCGTGGCGATGCCGATGAGGCGGTTCTGGGCGTCGACCGCCGGCGAGCCCGAGTAGCCTTTGGAGATGGCGGCGTCGGTTTCGACGATGCCGCGGTTCCAGCCCTTGATGACGCCGGCCGACTGCTGGAGCGGCCCGCCGCCCGGGAAACCGAAGACGGTGATGGGATCGTTCGGGGCGGCGAATTCATTGACGGCGACGGCCGTCGGAATCGGCGCCGGCGGACCGGCGATGCGCTGGCCCAATTTCAAAACGGCGAAGTCGAGGTCTTTGGCGGCGTCGAAGATGACTTTCTCGACCGTGGCCAGGAAATACGATTTAGGATCGCCGGCGCCATCGGCCGTGAAGCCGACCTGGCAGGTTTGCGGCGCCGAGCCGCCGTTTTCGCCCAGCACGACATGGCCGTTCGTAACCACATAGCCGTCGACGGCATTGGTCACGACCCCGGTCCCCTGGCGCGTGTCGCAGATGACGAAAACGGCCGAGCGCAAAACCTCGGCCGGCGGCGACGCCAGGGCGGCCGGCGCGGCCAGAACCGCCGCCGCCGCCAGCGAAAAAATAGCGTAACGAAAAACGCGGGGCATGACCTTACGATACCACGCTCCCGCGTTTTACGCCGCCCGGTCGGGCGCGCATGCTTACGATTTTTCGGAACGCTTGCGCAGGTTGGCGTCGAGAATCGCCTTGCGCAATCGGATGCTCTTGGGAGTCACCTCGACGAGTTCGTCATCGCCGATGTATTCGAGGGCGTCTTCCAAAGTGAGGGTGCGCGGCACGTCCATCTTGAGGCTGGCGCCGTCGCCCTTGGAACGCATGTTGGAAAGCTTCTTGGTCTTGCAGATGTTCACTTCCAAATCCTCGCCCTTGGCGTTCTGGCCGACGATCATGCCCGCATACACCTGGACGCCGGGGCCCAAGAACAGCTGGCCGCGCTCCTGGGCCATGCCCAGGCCGTAGCCGTTGGATTCGCCGGCCTCGAAAGCGATCAGGGAGCCGTGCGGGTTTGACTCGAAGTCGCCCTTATACTCCTGGTAGCCCAAAAACAGGCTGTTCATGATGCCCAGGCCCTTGGTGTCGGTGAGCAGCTGCGAACGGTAGCCGATCAGGCCGCGCGTCGGGATGACGAAATCGAGGTACGAAGTTTTGTTCTCGACTTTCATGTCTTTCATTTCGCCGCGGCGCTGGCCCATCTTTTCGATGACCACGCCGGCGAATTCTTCGGGGACTTCGATGGTCACCTGCTCCATCGGTTCCATCTTCTTGCCGTCGGTTTCCTTGAAAATGACCTGCGGCTTCGAGACCTGGATTTCGAAACCTTCGCGGCGCATCTTTTCGATCAGGATCGAGAGGTGCAGTTCGCCGCGGCCGGCGACGATGAATTTGTCGGCCGACTCGGTCGGATACATGCGCAGGGCGACGTCGGTTTCGAGTTCATGCTCAAGGCGCTCCTTGATGTTGCGCGAGGTGCCGTACTCGCCTTCCTTGCCGGCGAACGGCGAGGTGTTGACGCCGAAGGTCATTTTGACGGTCGGCTCTTCGATGGCGATGGTCGGCAGCGGCTCCGGATTGAGAACGTCGGCCACGGTCTCGCCGATCGAGACGTCGCCGATGCCGGCGACGGCGACGATGTCGCCGGCCGAAACCTCATCGACCTCGACGCGATCGAGGCCGCTGAAAGTCATGACGGCGGTGATCTTCACCTTCTTCATGACGCCGTCGCGGTTGATATGCATGACCTCCTGGCCTTTGCGGATCGAACCGGCGTAGATGCGGCCGATGGCGATTTTTCCTTTGAAATTGTCGTGGGTCAGGTTGATGGTGAGCATCTGGAGCGGCTTGTCCACCTCGGCCTTGGCCTTGGGAATGACGCGGAGGATGGTATCGAAAAGCGGCGCCACGTCGGTCATGGCGGCCAGATTCGGCTCGAGTCCGGCCTTGCCCTGGACGCCAGAAGCGTAAATCACCGGGAAATCCGCCTGGGCATCGGAGGCGCCGAGTTCGACGAACAGGTCGAAGGTCTTGTCGAGCACCCAATCGATGCGGGCCTCGGGCTTGTCGATCTTGTTGATGACCACGATGACTTTGTGTCCGGCTTTGATGGCGTTGCGCAAGACGAATTTGGTCTGGGGCATCGGTCCCTCTTTGGCGTCGACCAAAAGAATGGCGCCGTCGACCATGCGCATGATGCGCTCGACCTCGCCGCCGAAGTCGGCGTGGCCGGGAGTGTCGATGATGTTGATTTTGACGTCCTTGTACTCGACGGCGGCGTTTTTGGAGAAAATAGTGATACCGCGCTCGCGCTCGAGGTCGTTGGAATCCATGATCAAATCGCCCTCAATCTTCTTTTTGAGGGTCTGCTGCTGCTTGAGCAGGGCGTCAACCAGGGTCGTTTTGCCGTGGTCGACGTGGGCGATGATGGCGATATTGCGGATTTCTTGCATAATTTTTGCCACGTTGCTCGCGGGCGACGTGGCGGGATTGCCGAAATATAGCACTAAAAAGCAGGCGTGTCAACCTGAACGCGGCGGCTTGACAGTGCGGAATAAAGCTGGGAAACTCGCCCAGGCTGTTTAACAACCGGCGGGCGGCTCGGCCGCCTCCCGAACGAAAGAGGTGATGACATGTTGTGGGCCATTCTGACCTTCGGAACCATGTGGTTCTGGCTGGTGATGCTCTGCAGCTTCTGCGCCGTGATCGCCCTCCTGGAATTCGAAAGGATCGGCTACGCGACGCTGTGCTTCTTCGGCACGATCGGCGTCATCGTGCTGTTCTCGGACGCCGACGTCCGCGGCGTGCTCGCCTGGATCGGCGACAATCCGTTCGAGACTCTCGGCTATACGGCGCTTTATTTCGTCGCCGGGACGGTCTTAGTCTTCCCCAAGTTCTACTCCTTCGTCAAGAAGAACATCGAGAAGTGCCGCGATGCGTTTTTTTATGGGACTTATATACTAAGTTACCCTGGCCTAAAAACGCTCATGGTATTTTGATCCAATGGCTCTGCAACCATCACCGGACAATTCTGATGTGGGTGAGGCGCGCAAAACATCCACCTCATATTTTTTATGGAAACACGCCTCCTTAGCGGCTAATGCCTCATCAAAATAGTGTTGACGAAGAGTAAGATTGAAGGTGACAATCCCAAAGATTGAAACACTGATAAATGCCGCGACCCAAACCCAATGAATCATGTTTTTCATAAAGATATGGAGAACAAAGTCAATTCTTCCAGATTAAGGCGCATTTTTACTATACAGCACGCCTTAAGGATCATTAAGCCCCATCAAACCGTAAGGTGTGGATAAAAAAGCGGTCCTTTAAGGGGACCGCCGATTCCACATTACTTGAAGCCCTTTTTTGGGCTCTTTTTGCATCTTGACTTTGGTCAAGGCCTACGTTATTGTGTAAGCACAATTGCCTTCGGGCTCCGAGACACCTTGCATGGGAAACTGTGCAGGGTGTCGTATTTTATTCATCCTTTTTGCCGGTGAGCAGTACTTTCAGCTGCTCAATCAGTGCATTAAATTCGCTTTGCGGCATAACCCGCAATTTGCGAATGAGTCTTTTGGAGCTAATCGCTTTGAGCTGGGGGAGAACCGCGTACTGCGTCATAGGTTCACCGTCCGGTTGAGTATAAGATGTCTTAAAAAAGTAGTTGCCGTCGTCCTTCGGTTTACTCGTCATCGGCACTGCCCACAGTATGTTCCCTCCGAAAAAGTTGCTCACAATCACGACAGGCCTTTCGAAAATCTCGTTTTTACCGTCCTGTTCATGGCCAACGTTGATGCCGAGATGGGCCCACCAAATATCACGTTCTTTGATGTACTTCACTCCTTCTTTTTCGTTGACCCGTATTTTGAGCTTCGTCCATGAAATGAGCCGCGCCGCAAAATCTTTGGCGCTCTCCGTCAATGTCTTGGCTGGCTTGGTTACCCTAGTCATATGATGGGCAACTTAGCAGAAATTGGTATACGTTCAAGTACTAACGAGCCTCATTTGCTGTAACTACACAGTCGCCTAGAAAAAAGCCCTTTTCGGAGGCCTAAATCAAGGGTAACGTTGTATATAATTCCCTTTTTTATTGTTCAGCCATTGACAGAAGAACTCATTTATGCTACAAATAGACGTTTTCCCGGCTTGTGCGCAATCACGCGCGACCGCCGCGAAAACACGGGGTTTCCCATGCCAGCCATCATCGCCCCTCCCACCGACCGCAAGCTCCTGGAGTACTTTTTCCAGGTCTACGCGCCCGAACACACGCTTCTGGGCCACGAAGCCCTGGCCATTCTGGACGACCACTGCAGCGCGCTGGACGCCGGAGACTACTGTCTGGCGTGTCCGGCCACGCCCCACGAGTACGCCAAACTCGAGGCCTTGGCCTGCGAGGCCATGCGCCACGTCGTCAACCGCCGGCCGCTGCTGGGCGTCTTCTTGAGCCCCCGGAGCGACCTCTTCGAGGAGCGCTGGAAGCGGGACGACATCTTCGGCATGAGCCTGATCAACGACGCCGAGAACGTCCTGGCGCCCGACGTCAGGGACGCGCTCAATGAGCAATTGGCCGCGGCCTTCGGCGATTCGCTCTGGACCACGCTGGTCACGCGCATCACGGACCAGACCGAGGCATGCATCATGCACCGCAGCATCATCCAGGTGTTTCGGGCCATGCTGACCTACGCCGCCGCCGGCGACGCCGAACGCATGCTCGCGGTCGCGCCGTTGGCCGCCTTCTGCCGGCATGCGCCGGTGATCTGCGAGTTCGAGCCAGGCGACTGGCTCCTGCGCATCGGGCGTCCCCGGCCGGCCGGCGAAGATGCCGACATCATCGTCACCGAAGAGACGCCCGTGGCCCTGGGCACCCTCATTCCGACCGCTTCCTGACATCAGGAGCGGTTTTTTCGTTCAGCCGAGGCTGCGACGCAGACGCCCCGACTGGATGATATGCTTGGCGAAATCTTTTTTATTCTTGAGCAGTATCAGCAAGGCCGACGTTTCGACCGCATGCAATTCTTGTTCCATCGTTTCCGGGCCGAACGTCGCGTTGAGCGCCGATGCCATGACGGCGATGTCGCCGGCGATCGGCTGCCAGCGGCGGTCGGCGGCGCACAGCTTCGCCAGATTGGCGGCATTCAGGTAACGGCCGGCTTCGACCACCTCGTCGTCGAAACCGCGATACATCTTGCGCAACAGCGCCCGCTCGCGTTCGGTCAGGGCGGCGTAGCCGCGGCCCAGGCCGAGAAATTCCGGCGGTACGCCCAGCGAGTAGAGGGCGGCGGTGAAATTGATCGCCCGCGGAAAACGCTTGCCGCCGACTTTGCGGCCGTAGCCCAGGAGGCCGATATGCAGCCGGCGTTCGCGGCGCCGCGGCACGGCATCGGCGACCGTCATGATGGTGCGATACAGATTTTTGAGCGCCGCCCGGTACGGAACGGTGAATTTTTCGGCGATCTTTTTCGCCGCCGCGATTTCGGCCGCGGTCAATAACAGCGGCTTGGCGGCGGCCAAGTTGGCGTTGAGATAACGGATCCCCTTCTTGGCCTCGTCGAGCGGATAGTCGTAACGGAACCCGGACTGGATCGTGGCCGTGCAGACGCCGCCGTACTCGGCGACGAACTTTTTGACGCGATTCGGCGCCAGGCCGCCGCGAAAGACCAGCGAACCGGTACCGACGATCGGAAACACCGGAATGCCGGTGTCGGCCGAAAAACGATAGGCCTCGGAGATGGCCGCTTTGACCGCCAGCACCGCCGGCACCAGGCCGGATACCAGCGCCGGATCGGAACGCGCCAAAAACGGCCGGATGTACGCCGGTTTGCAGCCGTACTGTTTGACGTGCAGGGCGACGAAATCATCGAGCAGCTTGCGGATGCCGAAGAGGTGCTCGACGCCTTCGATCAGCGGAATGATCTCGACGTAAGTGAAGTCGTTCTTGGGCGTATCGAAGAGCCGATGTTTCAGTTCGGCCATGGACGAAAACGTTTTCTGGATGTGCAGCAGCTTGTCGGCCCGATCGGCCATCGGCAGGATGACTTCGAAGAGCGGCGGCCGATGGATGCCCAGGTCGTAGGCCATGTCCTCGGCGGTGAGTATGCCCATCAGCGCCCGGCCCAGGGAATACCCTTTCTCTTCCCAGATGTTGGGGATGCGAAAGGTCAAAAAAACATCGCGGCCGATCTGGCGCTTGGTGAAAAACGCGTGATGCTGGCTGAAAAGCCGGTCGATGACGGCCTCGTCGACGAACTTGCCCTCCCAATCCCACATGTACTCCTCGCAGCCGAGGTCGGCGAAGGCCGAGTGGCACTCATCGACCTCCTCGTGGACGTTGACGAAGGCATCGCCGTCGGTCTCCCAGTAGGGCGCGGCGGCGTTGTCGGGGTGCTGCGTCCCCATGGTGGCCGGGATCCTGCGCGTCATATCTTCGGGGGCGGCCTTGAGGCCGCCGCTATTTGCAGTAGTCCGCTATCCGCTTGACCGCCGACTTCAGATTAGCCATCGAAGTCGCGAACGACAGCCGCACCCAGCCGTCATGGCGGAAGTATTTTCCGGGCACGACGGCGACGCCTGCGTTCTTCAGTAAATCTTGGGCGAAAGCGACCGAATCCTTGTCGACTCTCGAAACGTCGACGAAGAGATAAAACGCGCCTTCGGGCGGGTGGGCCCGCAGCGCTTTGACGCCGCCGAAGGCTTTGAGCAAAAACGCCCGCCGGGCCGCAAGCTCCTTGAGCATGGACTTCACGAACGGCGCGCATTTTTCGAGCCCGGCCGCGGCCGCCGCCTGCGAGATGCTCGAGGGATTGCCGGAGGCATGGCTCTGAAAAGCCGTCACCGCTTTGATGACGTGCGCCGGCCCGGCCATGTACCCCAGCCGCCAGCCGGTCATGGCCAGGCTCTTGGAAGCGCCGCCGACCACGATCGTTTGGCGCTTGATGTCATCGCCGAGCGACGCTATGGAAATATGCGGCGTGCCAAAACTGATCCGCTCGTAAATTTCGTCCGAGATGACCCAGAGTTTTTTCTTGACCGCCAGCGCCGCCAGCTTGCGCAGCGATTCGGCCGATTCCATGGCGCCGGTCGGATTGTTGGGCGAATTCAGCAAGATGCCGCGCGTCTTCGGACCGATAGCCGCGGCCATCGCCTTGACGTCGATATGAAACTTTTTGTCGGTCGGCGCGAATACCGGCTTGATGCCGAGAACGCGCATCTGTTCCTCGTAGCTGACCCAGGCCGGCGTCGGCACCAGCACTTCATCACCGGGGTCGAAAAGCACGGCCATGAGCTCGTAGAGCCCCTGCTTGGCGCCGGCGGTCGTCATGACTTCGTCCGACGAATAGACCAGCTTGTTTTCACGCGCCAACTTCGATGCGACCGCCCAGCGCAGGCCGTCGTAACCGGCGGTCGGCGTGTAGGTCGTAAGCCCGTCGCGAATCGCTTTGACGGCCGCGTCTTTGGCCTCGTCCGGCGTCGCAAAATCGAGTTCGCCGGCGGTCAGATTGACCACGCTCTGGCCTTCGGCGATCATCGCCTTGGCCAGGCGGTTGAGAGCGAGCGTCTGGCTTTCTTCGAGTCCCTTGATGCGACTAGAGAGCTGCATCGACCATGGCCTTGAGCTGTTCGTAAGGCACGGCGCCCGGAACCAGAGACTTGGAGCCGTCTTTGCCGAGGATGATCGTGCCGGGAGTACCGGTAACGCCGGCAGTGGAGCCTTCGGAGAGGTCGGAGGTTACCCGAGTCTGATACTTCTTGCTGGCGTAGCAGTCGTTGAACTTGGAGGTATTCAGCTTGAGTTCGCCGGCGACCTGTTTGATGTAGGCCTCGTTCAAGCTAGTCTGATTGGCGAAGACCTTGTCGGCGAATTCCCAGAACTTGCCCTGCTCGGAAGCGCACTCGGAAGCCAGAGCCGCCGGCATGGCTTGGGGGTGGAAAGAGAGCGGATAGTGGCGATAGACCCACTTCACTTTGCCTTCGTATTCCTTCATCAACTGCACCATAGTCGGATGGAAGCGGCCGCAGAAGGGGCACTCGAAGTCGGAGTATTCGATCAGCGTAACCTGGGCGTTCTTGGAACCGCGAACGTGGTCATCTGAACCGACCGGTTTGACCGTGCCGACCGGTTCGGCGCCGCCGTTCGGGGCCGCCGGTGGCGGAGTGTTCACGGCCACCTGGCCGCCGTCATTATTGCCGGCGCCGAGAGCCACGCCGCCTTTGAGCATGACGCCCAAGAGGATGAAAAAACCGATTGTGCAGAGCACCAGGATGCCGCCGACCAGGCCGACGATGAAACTCATTTTGGGAGAAAGGGTGATACCGCCGGTTTTGGAATCTTCGTGAAACATAGCTGATGAAAAAACATTAACATTGTTTGGACAGAGTATAGTATGCCGCCACCCCCGCCGGGAGTAAAGATCGGTCAAGACCCCGGTGCCTGGCACTTTGGGGACAGGTGAACTTGGGCGGCCGGGTTGACATCGGGGCCAAATCGACGCAAGATACGTCGAGGTTCATTTCCAAGGAGCGAGCCGTGAACACGCCTTCCCATGTGGTGGTTTTCGATAACGATGGAACTTTTACCCCCAAGGGGCCGGGAAACGCGATCAGTTTGGTCAACACGGTCGACAACAACGCCGGACTCCCCGAGACCGCAAAAAAGGAACTTCAAGCGTTACGTGACGAGTACATGGCCCCGGTATTGAATGGCGCGCTCTCGCACCGCGACCAACGCGAATGGATGCACGGAACGCTCGGCATATACCACCGCCACGGTCTCGATCTCAACCGGGCCCGCGGGGCCGTCAGCCGGTTGTCGATCCGACCGGGGGTAAAGGAGTGCCTGATCTTGCTGCGCGACGCCGGCATTCCACGCGCCATCGTCTCGTTCGGGGTCGCCGACTTCATCGAGGCGTACCTGGCAACGCATGGAATCGCCGGAATGGTGGACTCGGTGTACGCCGCCAGACTCCGTTTCTTCGACGGCATCGGATGCTACGGCAGCCCCGAAAACATGGCCAAAACCGGAATCTGCGACGGCTATGATCCCGACTCAATCATCGTACCGGCCAACAAGGGCGAAGCATCCCGCCACTTTGCCGATCTCTATCGCGTGCCGCACGACCGCATCCTGGCGGTCGGCGACTCCGGCGGCGACAAGTACCTCGGTCACGCCAAGGAAAACCGGCTGCTCATCGCCAGCGACGACAAAGAGGCGGCAAAAATCTCCGCCTTCGCCGGCACGGTCGTCGTCACCGACGACTTCGCGCCGGTCACGCAATGGCTCAAGTCCAAACTCGGTCTCACCTGAAACGGTGGGATTTTTTTGTCGAAATTACGGCGGATCGCTCTCGGTCCAGGCGTCGACGTGCCAAGCCCTGGCATTGGCCGGGACGTTCTGTTTGAGCGAGGCGGCGACGGTGATGACCTTCGTGAACACATCCGACGTCGCGGTCGACACGATGGTGCGCGACGAACCGCCGCCCGAAACCGTGACCGTGCAGGTGTCGGCGCCGATCGGCACCGTGCCGCCGGCATAGCCGGAATCGAGCTTCAACCGATGCAGGGCTTCATCGATGCAGGTTTGCGCCACCGAACGGACATACTGTTCGTAGTCGGCCTGGCCGGCCATCAAGGTTTCGGTCTGTCCTTGAAGGGCGGCGGCGATGCCCAAGGTCAACACCAGCGCGCCGATGATGACCACGGTCAACATGGCGATGAAACCGGGGCGTTCCTGGGTTCGCGGCGATGGCCGGGCGGAGATACGACCGAGCATAAGCGTCAGATGGAGAAGCCGTCGGCCTTTTGAATATGGGCCGTAGTTTCAAATGTATAATCGGCGTTGAAACTCTGGAGCGACGAAGGGTTCGCGTAACGCAGACGGAGGTGGATCCTGTAAGCCTTGGTCTTGCCCGCGGTTGAAAGGTCGGTGACGATGAATTCGATCACCTCGACCTTCGGACTGGTCAAAGCGACGGCCGAACCGGCGCCCTGGGTGATGTTGAGCGTCGAACCCGACACCGAAAAGACCGTCGGATTGGTCGGCGCCGAGGCCGTGGCCAAGGACAAGACGCTCGGATGCGATCCGAAGGACGACGAACCGATGTTGATGTCCGAGGCTTCCCGCACTTCGGTGGCGATCCTGGAAACGGCGAAACGGGCGTTGCGGCTGGTTTCCTCGAGAGCCAGATTTTTGACCCTGGTCAGGGACAATTCGAAGGCGAAGCTGGTCGCGGCTAGAAGGATGAAGGCGACCAGGGCGACGTACAGGATCAGCTCGAGAAGCGTGGCGCCTCGAGTCTCCGCCTTGGATTGTGATGCACGGGAGGTCATTGGTGATAAGTGATGGTGATATCGTCGAGCTGCGGCGTAAAGTTGTTGTCCGACGTGGCCAGCGTAGCGCGGTATTGGAGATACCGGGCCACCGGAACCGGGATGGCGACGCCCGTCGCAGTCGAAAACTCGGAGCTCCAGACGGACCAAGAACCGTCGGGCACGGCCGCGTTGCCGGAACGGACGGCGATCGTGAGAGTGGTGCCGGCGGGCAGAATCGGAGTGAAAAAGAACGAGTCCCATACGGCCGAGGCATCGGCATCGAGAACGCTCGAAATAAACGTGCCATTGAGCTGGAAAGGCGGCGTCGGATCGCGCAGGAAGACGCCTTGGGCGCCGACGGCCCAGCCGTCATGAGGGTTCTGCGAAGTCAGGATGACGTCGAAGAGATTTTTCGTCGTCGGCGGGGCGCCGACATAGTTGGTCCAGCTGCTGCCGTCCCATTTGATGAGCGTGCCGCCGTCGCCGACGGCCCAGCCGTTGCCGGCGTTAAACATGAAGACCGCTCGAAGATTGTTCGCCGTCGGCGAAGTGACCGTCGACCAATTGGCGCCGTTCCAGCGAATGATCGTGCCGGCGGCGCCGACGGCGAAACCGTTGGTCGACGATTGCATGTCGATGCCGTTAAGCGCGTTCGAAGTCGGCGATCCGAAGGTCGCCCAGCTCGTGCCGTTCCAGCGCACGATGACGCCGCCGGCGCCGACGGCCCAGCCGTCGCTGCCGGTCACCATGTCGATGCCGTTGAGGGCGCTGGCCGTCGGTGAGGCGATTGTTGACCAGGTCGTCGCGACCAGGCGGATGATGACGCCGGCATTGCCGACGGCGAAACCGCCGGTCGCGGAGTCGAGCGCCACGCCGTTGAGCTGGGTGCCGGTCGGCGAGGTCGCATTCGACCAGGAGCTGCCGTTATAGCTCACGATGCTGCCGGCGGCGCCGACGCCGTAGCCGACGCTGGCCGAAGCCATGTCGACGCCCAAGAGATTATTGGCCGTGGGCGAAGCGGCCGTCGCCCAACTGGTGCCGTTCCAATGTACGATGACTCCCCCATTGCCGACCGCCCAGACGTCCGAAGGCGAAACGCCATCGACGCCGTGGAGGTCCTGACCGGTCGGTTGGCCATAAAGCAGCGTCACTTCGCTCAAGGTTGGCGTCGTCAATTGGCTGGGCGTGGTGAAAGTGAACCGATATTGAATGTAGCGGCCGGCCGGCGACGTCAACGGGCTGCCGAACGGATCGGTCAGTTCGGCGCTATACGCCGACCAGGTGCCATCGGGCACTGCCACGTTGCCGGTGCGGGTCGCGATCGTCAGGTCGGTGCTGCCGGGCAGGGTTTCGATCCAGACCGCCAGATTCCAGACGGTTCCGGCGACGCCGCTGTCGACGACCGACGACGTGAAAGTGCCGTTCAAAACGTAGGCGCCGGTGTAGTGAGCGATGGTGCCGGAGTCGCCGACGACCCAGACGTCGGAGCCGCTGACCACCGACACCGAACGGATGTTGTTCGGGCTGCTGATGAATGTCGGATCTACGGCCCAGGCGGTGCCGTTCCAAAGGTAGATGCGGCCGGTTGCCGCCGCCGCCCAGCCGGTGGTGGCATTCAAAAAATCCATGCCGAAGATATGGTCGTTGGTCGGCGATGCCTGTATCGACCAGGCCGTGCCGTTCCAACGCAAGAACAAACCGTTGGCGCCGCCGGCGTGCGCATCGCTGGTCGAGAGCATCTTCATGCTCTTGATGTCGCGATTGGTCGGGCTGGCGTAACTCGACCAGGTGCCGGTGACCAGCCGGACGATGGCGCCGCCCTTGCCGCCGGCAAAAGCGTTACCCGTGGCGATCATCGAGATCACGTTCAGATCCTTGATCGTCGGCGAGACGGCGCCGGCCCACGAAACGCCGGCCCATCGAATGATCGTTCCGCTCTGGCCGACGGCCCAACAATCGTTGCCGGCCACGCAATCGACCGAATACAAGATGTTCGCCGTCGGCGAAGTCGTCACGGTCCAGCTCGTACCGTCCCAATGCAGGATCGTGCCGGAAGCGCCGACGGCCCAGCCGTCGGTGGCCGAGTTCATCTTGACGCCGAAGAGATCATTGACCGTCGGCGACGTAAAACTGGACCAGGCGCTGCCGTTGTACCGCAAAATATTGCCGCCCAGACCGACGGTCCAACCGTCGAGCGATGACACCATGTCGACCCCGTAGTAGATCGTTTGCGCCGGCGCGCCGGAACTGACGGTGACATCGTCGACGAACGGCGTGTCGGCGCCGTCGGAGGTAAACGTCAGCCGATACTGGAAATAGCGGGCATCGGGAGAGGTAACGGCGCTGCCGGCCGGGTTGGTGAGTTCGGCGCTGAAGGCCGACCAGGTGCCGTCGGGCACGGCCACGTTGCCGGTGCGGGTTGCGACCGTCACCGCGCCGCCGGCCGGCAAAGTCACCGTCCAGAGAATGCGGTCCCAGGACGTGCTGGTAGTGTTGTCGAATACCGGTCCGATGTACGTGCCAGAGGCGAAGAAGGCCGTGCCGTAGCGGATGATCTTGCCGGCGGCGCCGACGGCCCAGCCGGTCACACCCAGCCGATCCATGATGACGTCATAAAGATCGTTCGTCGTCGGCGAGGTAACCGTATTCCAGGCGGTCCCGTTCCACCGGCGGAGGGCGCCGCCCGAACCCGCGATCCAGCCGTCGCTCGACGAGACCATGGCGATACCGCTCCATACTTCGGTGCCGGTATCGGCGAAGGCGTTCCAGGCGACGCCGTCCCAGCGGCGGATTTCGCCGCCATCGCCGATCAGCCAGCCGTCGGTCGAGCTGACCACGGCCACGGCCTGCCAGTTCTGGTTGCCGGTATCGACGAATTGGCTCCAGGCAGTGCCGTTCCAACGGAAAAGGCGTCCGCTATTGGAAGCGATCCAGCCGTCGCCGGCCGAAACCATGAAGATGCCCGCATGAGCTTCGGTGCCGGTATCGACGAATTGACTCCAGGCCGAACCGTTCCAATGCATGATCTTGCCGCTGGTACCGACGGCCCAGACGTCATTGGCGGCGGCGCCGGCGACGGCATAAAGATCCTGGGTCGTATTCGAGGTAACCGTCGACCAAGTGGCGCCGTTCCAACGGGCGATGACGCCGCCGGCGCCGACGGCCCAGCCATCGTTGGCGGCCGTGAAGCCGACCCCGTTCAACGCCGCGCCGGTCGGACTCGAAATCGAATTCCAGGTGGCGCCATCATACTGGAGAATGCGGCCGGCGCTGCCGACGGCCCAGAGGTTCATGGTCTTGACGGTGATGTCGGCCAGGAGCGGCGACGACAGCACCGACGAGGTGTTCATGGTGACCCGGTACTGAAGATAACGGGCGGCCGAAGACGCGATCGTGCTCCCCGAGCTGGTGGAAAATTCGGTGCCGAATGCCGACCAGGTGCCATCGGGCACGGCCACGTTGCCGGTGCGCACGGCGACGGTCAGCGTCGTTCCAGAAGGTAATGTCGGCGTCCACGAAACCACGTCCCAAAAAGTGGAAGTGGAACCGCTGTCGAGGACGGACGAGGTGAACGTGCCGCTGGTCACGAACTGCTCCTTGTAACCGAGAATGACGCCGCCGGCGTCGCCGACCGTCCAGAATTCGCTCTGGGCGACCATCGAAACCGAGTTGAACGCCTTGGAGACCGGCGGCGTGTACTGCATCCAGGCCGAACCGGTCCAGCGAACGACGCCGCCCGATTGGCCGACGGCCCAGCCTTCGGTGGCCGAAAAGAAATCCACGCCCGCGAAGGTGTTGCCGATCGGCGAGGAAACCGTCGACCAGGCCGAACCGTTCCAACGGACGATGGCGCCGTAATTGCCCACGGCCCAGCCGTCGCTCGACGAAACCATCTTGGCCGAGAGCAGATGATTCGATGTCGGCGAAGAGAACGCCGACCAGGTAGCTGTCACTAAACGCAAGATGGTGCCGTTTTCGCCGACGGCCCAGCCGTTGCCGGAGGCGGCCAACGACAGGCCTCGCAGATCGACGTTGCTGACCGGCGACGAGGCCGTCGACCAGCTGCCGCCGCTGTACCGGATGATGGTGCCGCTGCGGCCTACGGCCCAGCCGTCGGATGCCGAAACCATGTCGATGGCGTAGAGGTCATTGCCGGTCGGCGAACTGACAGTCGCCCAGGAACCGCCCGAATAATGAATGATCACGCCGCCCTTGCCTACGGCCCAGCCGTCGGAAGCCGAAACCATGTCGATGGCGTAAAGATCGGTCGGCGTCGGCGAAGAAACCGTGGTCCAGGTACTGCCGTTGTACTGCTTGATGGCGCCGGCCGTGCCGACGGTCCAACCGTCGGTCGCCGAAACCATCTTGACGCCGTAGTAAGCGATGGCGCCGGGCGCGTTGGCGGTGATGGTAACGTCGTCGACGAAGGGCGTGACGGAAGTATTAGTCGTCGACAAAGTCAATCGGTACTGCAGATATCGGCCGGCGCCCGAGGTGATGCCGCCGCCGAAACGGTTCGTAAGCTCGGAACTGAATGCGGTCCAAGAACCGTCGGGCACGGCCACGTTGCCGGTGCGCGTGGCCACGGTCACGGTCGTGTTGGCCGGCAAAGTCGCGCTCCAGACGGCCATGCTCCAGGTCGTACTCGAACCGAAATCGAAGACCGACGAGGTCAGCGTGCCCGAAGAGGCGTAGCCGATGGTAAAACGGATGATCGTGCCGGCGGCGCCGACGGCCCAGCCGTCGGAAGCCGAGATCATGCTGACGCCAAGGAGATTCGACGCCGTCGGCGAGGTGAAAGCGTTCCAAGCGATGCCGTTCCAGCGGCGGATCGCGCCGCCGTTGGCCATGACCCAGCCGTCGGTCGACGAAACCATGTGCACCCCGTTCCATTGCTCGCTGCCGGTGTCGACGAAAGCGTTCCAAGCGGTGCCGTTCCAGCGGCGGATTTCGCCGCCATCGCCGACCAGCCAGCCGTCGCTCGAACTCACCATGCTGACGTCGTACCAGGTCTGATTGCCGGTATCGGCGAATTCGCTCCAGGCGGTGCCGTTCCAATGACCGATGCGGCCGCTGTTGCCGGCCACCCAGCAATCGGTCGAGGACGCGCAGTCAAGGCCGCGCCAGGCATGGTTGCCGAGGTCGACGTTCTGCGCCCAGGTCGAACCGTTCCAACGGTAGATCTGGCCGGAGTCGGCCGCGGCCCAGACATCCGAGGTGCCGACCATCTTGATGCCTCTGAAATTCTGCGCACCGGTGTCGGTATGGTTTGCCCAGCTCGAGCCCTGCCAACGGATGATCTGGCCGGCGTCGGCCGCGGCCCAGCAGTCGGTGGTCGAGATGCAGTCGACGGCTTGCAGGTTCTGCGTCGTCGGCGAGGTGACGGTCGCCCAGCCGGTGCCGTTCCAGCGGGCGATGACGCCGCCGGCGCCGACGGCCCAGCCGTCGGCAGCCGAGTTCATCTTCACGGCGTTGAGCGCGCTGGCCGTGGGCGAAGAGAACGTGTTCCAAGCGGTGGAGTTGGTGAGCGCCACGCCGCCCGCCAGTCCGCTGCCCGTGACCGTCGTATTCGAGAGCGTCGTGCCGGTGCTGAAATCGGCGCTGGTCGAATGAAAAAATCCGGTGCCGGAATAGCTCGCGGTCGTCCAGGGCGACGGACTGGCGAGCTGCAGATTGGCGCCGGCGCCGGTGCCGCTGACGGCGGTACCCGAGTAGGTGCCGGCGTTGAAGTCCGCGTCGGAAGTATGCGTGAAGGTGGAAATCGCCCGGGCGGCGGCGTTGATATCGTCGGTCACCGGCGAGGCTGCGTTGGCCCAACCGGTGGTGGTGCCGAGCTGCACGCCGGCGGTCGCCCCGGTGCCGCTGACCTCGGTGTTCGAAAACGTGCCGGGATTGAAATCGGCGTCGGTCACATGGTGCCGCTCGTAGCCGCCGGCGCCCGTGAGATCGACCCACTGCGGAGTGGACGCGAGCACGACGTTGGCCGAATCGCCGGTACCGGTCACCGTCGTGTTCGAAGTCGTGCCGGCGCCGAAGTCGGTGTCGTTCGTATGCGTCACCGTCGTGCCGCCCGACAAGGTCCATGTTTTGGCCGCGCTCGCCAGAATGACGCTGGCGGCGGCGCCGGTGTTGTCGACGGTGGTGCCGGCGAAGGTGCCGGCGTTAAAATGCGTATCGTTCTCCTGGCGCCAGTCGTAGGCGTTCCACTGCGTGAGGTAGGTCCGCGTCGTGACCGACTTGGCCTGGCCGAGGGCGCTGGTCCACGTCACCTGGCTCGTGGCTAAAAGCGTCCGCGGATCGACGCTGCCGCCGCTCAAAACGATGTTGCTCGAGCCGTCGCGATTGACGGCCGAAATCGTGACGACGCGGGTATAGCCGTCGGCGGAAAGATCGCCGGCGCCGGAGAAAACCCAACGGCCGCCGGACTGGGCCAGGCCATGAGCTCCGGCGGCCAAGTTCGTCCAGCCGTCGTTCCTGATCGAACGGGCGGCGACGATGCCCTCGTCGGCCAAAAAGATGGCCCGTTCCCTTTCGGCCGGCAAACCCGATCCGCCGACCGGTTCGAGGACGAAGATGAGCGTGCCGGCGGCCAAGAGGGCGAACACCGCCATGGCCAGGAGC
>JACQSM010000095.1 GCA_016205965.1 Candidatus Uhrbacteria bacterium | reverse complement strand
GTAGCAACCTCGAGCTGGGACGCTACCTGCCGGCCTTATTTAGCCTTATTTTGACGCTTTTCCGAGCTCGGCCCAGAGCTTCACGACCTCCTCGACGTCGGTCCGAGTGACCCTCGGGGTCGTACCTTCGGCTCCCCCTTCTTTGGTCACGGCTGCCAACTCATCGAGATGCCTTTTCAATGTCTTCTCGGCGCTCATGATGGCCGGATCGCCGGGGAATTCCTTGTCGAGCGACTGCATGTGATCGAGCTCGCCGGTCAGCTTTCCGGCCTCGATACCGGCCTTGCGCTTGGCTTCTTCGGCGGCGGCATGAACCACGCCCATCTGGACCCGATGATGGCCCGAGGCCTCGATGGCGACTTTGGCGGCGGCTTCGTCGATCACGTCGATCGCTTTGTCTGGCAAAAAACGGTCCTTGAGCAGCTGGGTCGAAAGATCGACGGCGGCAGCCAAGGCGTCGTCGTCGATGACGACATGATGATAGGCCTCGTAGATCGGCTTGATGCCGCGCAGTACCGACAACGCCGCCTCGCGCGAGGGTTCGGCGACCAGCACCGGCTGAAAACGGCGGTCGAGCGCCGGATCGGGCCGGATGTACATCGAATACTCGCGCCAGGTGGTGGCGCCGATGATCGGCAGGTCGCCGCGGGCCAAGGCCGGCTTCAGAATGTCGGAAGCCGACATGGCGCCCTCGGTTCCCTTGGTCTGCTCGATGACATGGATCTCGTCGATGAAAAGAATCGTCGAGCGCGGGGCCGATTCCAGCTCTTTGGTGATGGACCGCAGGCGCTCTTCGAACTCGCCGCGGTACTTGGTGCCGGAGATCAGCTCGCTCAAGTTGAGTTCCAGGATCTCTTTGCCCTTGAGCGACTCGGGAACGTCGCCCTTGACGATCCGATGCGCGAATCCTTCGACGATGGCGGTCTTGCCGACGCCGGGTTCACCGATCAGGAGCGGGTTGTTCTTGGTCCGCCGGCTGATGATATGGATGACGCGCTCGATCTCTTCCTCGCGTCCGACGACGGCGTCGATTTTGCCGTCGCGGGCCATCTGGGTGAGGTTTTTGAGCGAGGGCTTGTGCGCGCCGCCCGGCGGCGGGGCGGCCGACTTTTTTCGATTCTGCGCATACCAGAGCAAGCCGGCGCCGAAGACGACGACGAAGATGAGGGCGAAGCGTTGCAGAAATTCCATAGAAATCATGTTTCTCCAGTATACCCGGCGGCGGCCAGGAATAAAAACGCGTAAACGGCGCTGACGCTGAAATCGAAGCTCAAAAGATTCCCGATGAGATACGCGGCCAGGCCGGCGGCGACCGCGGCCTGAAAGCGGCGGTCGCGGTCGGCGGCGAAAAGACCGCGCAATCGCCGGGCGGCGGCGATAATGACGGCGACGAAAGCGGCGAGAGCCAAGACGCCGCCGGCCCAGAGCACGTCGAGAAAGACGTTATGGGCCCGATCCGCGACCGAGGGGTCGGGATAATCGATGTCGCGGCTTTTTTCATTCTCGTCCTTGTGACGACCGGCAGCAAAGTCCATGTAGGTATCGAGGCCGTATCCAGTCAGCGGCCGAGCCGGCATCAGCGAAAGCAGATACGACCAATCGCGGATCCTGACCAGATTCGATCCCCTCTCCCAGTCGACGACGGTGCCGAGACGGAACAAGAAAGAGTTTGATGATGCCAGGAGTTTGGGCTTGATGGCGATCAGACAGCCGACCGCGACCACAGCCGCGATGACGAAGCCGCCGGCGCCGAGGGCGTACCAGCGCCGCGAACGACGCCGGGCCAGACACGCGAAGACGACGAGGCCGCCGACGAAGGCGATCCAGGCGCCGCGCGAGTAGGTCAACGCGGTCGCGGCCAGCATCGCCGGCAAGGTCAGCAGGGCGGCCCGGCGCCACCATCGGCTGCGCTTATCGAGCGCGATCCACAGGACGAGCGGCGCGACCATCGCCAGGTACGCGCCCAAAAAATTTGGGTGGCCGAGGGTAGCGAAGGCCCGGCCCGGCCCGCTCCGGCCGAACACCGGGAAGGCGCGCTCCAAACCAGGCGCGTCGATGCCGAACCATTGGAGGATGCCGTATGCCGAGACCAGGGCGGCGGCCAAGAGGCAGCCGCGCGAAAAAAAACGCCAGTCCTCGCGGGTCGCGTTAAAACGGACGATGACGTACAGAAGCAGGCAGTGCCAATAAAAAACCAGGCCGGTCAGACGCTCGTTCGAACCCCAGAAACTTTGCGCCGGGTCGACCGACGTCACGGTGGAAACGGCCAGGGCGGTCACGAACAGCGTCACGGCGGCGTCGAGAACGTGCGCTTTGGCGGAGATGCGATCGACTTCGGCAAGCAGGCCGCGCCGCCGCATTCGCGAAATCGCGACGACCAAGGCCGCCGCGATTCCGGCTTCAAACAAGAAAATCTTTATCGGCTCATATGGCCGGGGCGCCGACAGGTTGATCCAGAGAGGCAGCCCGGCCAGCCACCCCAGAAGCCAATGCACAACGTCTGGCGCGAGAACGTCAGTTTTTTACCAACGTTTGGGAATCGCTGGGGAGTCTGCTGACGCCGTAGCCGTTGGTCCAGTCATTGGACGAATTCAGGGCGTCGGTGCGCATGTTAGTCGCGATATTGACGTTGTGCGAACGATCGCTCATGTCCGACCAGATGAAGTTGTACTCTCCGTCGGTTCCGGAAACGACCGCGTCGATCTGCAGCGCCGGCGCGAGGCCGGTGCCGAGATCGAGTTCGCCGACCGCTGCCTTCTTGTCGCCCAGCATCGTGACGGCCAGCGCGTCGCCGGCATGATCGAAGTTGGCAAGATTGGCCCGCAGTTCGAACGTCTTGGAAGTTCCGGCGGCAACGACATGTTCATCGGCGAGCAGCACGCGAACGCATTGCTGACGCGAGGAAGCCGTGAAGCCGCAGTTGGCGCCTTTTGAGGTCGCGGACGCGATGCTGGTGAGGTTCGTGCCTTCACCGACGCTTCGTACTGAAACGTTGGAAAGAGTGCCGTTCGAGCCCGTATCGCTCACCGTGGCCATGAAGGAAATTTTCTTGAGGGAAACGGCGCGCGACGCGTCGGCAGTGACGGTAAAACGCGCAATGATCGCGTTAGCGGAGTTCTGGAGAACGGTCGACGGCAAAGGTGCCAGACTGACCGTCGGCAGGTTTCGCAGGGTGGCTGGTTTGGTGGCCGGCTTTGTCGCCGGCATCGTTGCCGGCCGGGTTGCCGGCACCGTTGCGGGCTTTGTCGCCGGCTTGGTCGTCGGCTTGACAGCCGGTTTTGTCGGCATCGTCGGCGCCGCTTTGGCCATACACCTTCCGCCCAGGCATTGCTTATCGCTAGTGCAAGACCTCCCCGCTACCGGGCCGCCGACGCACACCTTGGCCACTGGCCTCGGAAGGCTGATCAGCGCAAAAGCCGCGGCCACGCCCATGGCGGCGCCGGCGATCAGACCGACGGCGATGACGGTCTTCGTCTTGGTCTGCGTTCGGGTCTCGGTGGCGGTGGCGCTCGCCGACGGTTTGTCCGACGGCGGCGTCGGAGCGGCTGGCGAGGGCGACGAAGGCGTGACCGGCGTAGGCTCGGGCATAGAAAAGTAGTTATTAACAAAGTGAGTATACACGTCCCCCCCCCCAGATCCGTCAAAACAGGGCGGCTCCTATATCGTCATGATCTCCTTTTCCTTCTCGGTGCCGATCAGTTTGATCCGCTCATTGAAGCCGGCGGCCATCTTGTCAAGCTCCTCCAGATAGCGGTATTTTTCGTCCTCGGAAATTTCTTTGTTCTTCTCGGCCTCGACGATGACGGCTTTGGCCTTTTCGCGGGCGCCGCGGACGCCGATGCGGGCGTTCTCGAGCTTCTCGTTCATCATTTTGACCAAGTTGCGGCGCGACTCCTCGGTCGGCGGCGGCATGACGATGCGGATGGTATTGCCGCTGACCACCGGATTGACGCCGAGGTTGGCATCGATCAGGCCGCGCTCGACGTCTTTGAGAACGGATTTATCCCAGGGCTCGATCACCAGGGTGCGGGCGTCGGGAACCGAGATCGAGGCGACGCCGACGAGCTCCATCCTGGAGCCGTAAGCCTCGACCGAGACGTGCTCAACCATGCCGGGGTTGGCCCGGCCGGTGCGCAGCGTCGAGAGATCCTGCTTGAGAAAATCGATGGTGGCATCGAATTCGGGACGGAAGGGGCGGAGAAGGTCGGTGGGCATACAAAAGTGGAGGGCGGGCTTCAGCCCGCCAGATGAATCGGCCGTTTCGGCCGATAGGCGGGCTAAAGCCCGCCCTCCATTATCTTATTCCTTAAACTTCGTCACGCCCATGTAGAGCACGGAAGAGGTTTGCTGATCGACATGAAGAGCGGTCGCCGTGCGCGAGGTCGGAAGTTTCTTGGGCACCCAGTTGGCGCCGCCGTTGCTCGTCTTGTAGAAAGTCGTGGCGGTGCCGTAGTAGATCGATTTGACGTCTTTGGGGTCGATGGCGAGCGAAAAGATCAGGGTGGTGCCGGGCGGCGTCACCAGATCGATCGACTCCCAAGTATCGCCGGCGTCGAGCGAGCGGAGCAGGCCGTACTTGGAGGCTATGACGACCGTCTTGGGATCGGAAACGCCCATGGCCATGTCGGCGAACTCCATCGAACCGGCGAACTTTCGGTAGCTCGGCGAAAGGTCTTTCCAGTTCTGGCCGCCATCATCGGTGCGCCAGACGCCGGCGCCCTTGGTACCGACCAGGACTCGGCGGCTGTCGCCGGCATTGACCAGCAGCTTCAGCACCTGACTGTCGAAATGCTTGACGTTGGCCCAGGACTGGCCGCCGTCGGCGCTCTTGAGAACGTCGCCGGCGTTGTTGGCGGCCCACACGATCATCGGATTGAAGCCGTCGACGGCAACGGCGGTAATCACCTTGTCGACGCGGGTGTCGAAATATTTGACCGCCCAGGTGCGCGAACAGTCATCGGTTTTGAGGACTTTGTTTTCGCTGGCAACGTACACCCGGCACTTATCCTTGGGATCGACGGCCATGCCGGGAATCCGACCGCGGCTCAACTGGACCGGCTGCAGCCACGAGTCGCCGCCGTCATAGGTGTAATACATGCCGTTCGCGGCCGTGCCGACGTAGAGTGCCTTGGAATCTTGAGGGTCCTGGACGATCGCCGAGACCGACACCTGGTTGATCGACTTGCGCTCGCCGGTGGTCGTGGCGATGGCCGTTTTCTGAGCCCAGTTCTCGCCTTTGTCGGCGCTCTTAAAGATGCCTCCGTCGGACTGGGTATTGCTGGTCGTGCCGCCGCCGAAAGAGACGCAGCCGGCGCCGATGAAGAGCAGGCTGCCGACGATGAGGGTGATGGCTTGGAGACGTCGAGGCATATATTGATGGCGAGGGTAAATCATTGCCATTCTAGCATCCGAAGGCGAGAAGAATCAAAGTTGTAAGAGCAGATGGTCCAGGGACTGACGGGGCGCGACGTTCTCTTCGAGCATCCGCTTGGCCTCAAGAGCGGTCTCGAGAGCGATAGCCAGGTGGCGCGAACCGCGGCGGGCCAGGGCGGCGGTCCGGTCGCGCTGACCCACGTGCATGACGGCATCGGGTTGACCGGCTTCGACTAAGAGTGCGTCGCGGAGCAGTTCGGACAGACGGTCGACCAGGTCGGCGGCGCGCTCCGATGCTTCGATAAAAGGCAGTGCCGGCGGCAAAAACTTATCAACAGCGGCCAAACGCTCGGCCGGACCGGCGGAGATCAAGGCGGCCAAGGCACCGATCGTTTCGGCGGCAACGGCTCGCGAATCAGGGTTTTCGACGTATGCGACGGCGCGACCGGGACGGCCGTCGGCCAAGCGAGCCAAAACGACCGCTTCTTCTTGGGCCAAACCGCGGCCGACCAAGCTGGCGGCGATCTCCGCCGTGGCCACGCGACCGAACCGGACCGGCTCGCAGCGCGACTTGATCGTCGGCAGAACCGCGTCCAATGATTCGGTGGTGGCGATGAAGAGCGTCTTCGGATGCGGCTCCTCGAGATTCTTGAGCAGGGCGTTGGCAGCGTCGGCGGTCAGCCAGTCGATACCTTCGATCAAGCAGACCTTCCAACCGCCCATGAAGGCGGCCATGGACAGGCGATTGCAGAGGGCATGGATCTGTTCGATGACGATGGATCCGTGGAGCTTGCCGGTTTTGGCATCGCGGCCGCGTTCGACCAGGATGAAATCAGGGTGGCATTCGAGGGGTGTCTCGGTGCCGAGAACTTCGGCCATGAAGGCGCGGGCGACGGCGGTTTTGCCGACCCTGGCCGGGCCCGCAAAAAGATAAGCATGCCCAAGCCGATCGCGTTCTTTGACGCGACGCAGGGTTTCGAGGATGGGAGCATGGCCGATGATCTGGGCAGGCATCATGGGCACTATAAAGGAGTCGGGGCCGGGGGTGAAGCTCTCTGAAGCACCCATATTGACATCATCCTTAAAGTATGCTTAAATACTACAGCCTGCGGGACGGTGAAGTTCGTCGTTCCTCTTTCGAGGGAGGCATTGGATGAGTCAGGAACAGATGGAGCGGGAAGCAAACGGCGTTGCAGACGACACCCTGGGAGACGGCTCGAGTACGCCTCGAGGCACCTTCAAGGACGTCGTTCTGTACCGTCCGCGCTTCCCCCGGCAATCCCGGGACAACTACAAGGCGCTGATCATTCCACGTACCAGGAGACCCAGGTTCGGTTTGAGTCCGGAGGATCGCGAGAACATCCCCTGGGCCGGCATGCGCCGCCGCGTTGGACGGCTGGCCCGCAAGGAAAAGCCTCGCCGGAGCCGTGAACCGAGGATGACGTCATGGAAGGCTGCGGTCCGAACGGCCCTCAAACAGTGGCAGCGCCACAAACGGCCCCGGCACTTCCAACAGATGCCGCCGGTCTCTTTGCACCAGAAACCCAGCCCCGGCACGCCGCCGTGGTCAACCTGAAGGAGGATGTCATGGATCAAGCGGTACCGGCATCGTGGCCGCAAGATGAGAAAGAAGCAGCGCTCCTGGAATCAGTTTCCTACAACCACGCCGAGGGTGGGGCCCTGGTGATCCGCCAGGCCGACGGAAGCTGCATCTTTGACTACGACGGCGACAAAGCGGAAGAGATTCTGGCGCATGCTTTGCAGATTCTCGGAGACATCGACGTCTCCCAGCTCCGCGACTATGACGGACCGCCGATGCCACCGCCGCCCATGGCCGAGATGGACCTGTCCGCCTTGGACCAGGAGGGTGATTTCTTCTGACACGACCCGCATTAACGGGTCGCTTTTTTATCACCAAAAGTTATCCACAGTTGAAAAAATAACCGCCGGTTCCTTGGAAAAATCAGCGAAAATAAGCCTGAATCAGTAAAAAGTGTCAGAAGTTTGACACTTTTTTGTTGCGAACCTAAGGTCTGACTAACCCGGCCGGGTTTCATTGACAACTCACCCCTCCACTATGCGGTATGCGAAAACGGCCGCCGCCGTCACGGTCCTGCTGCTGGCCGGAACGTCGGCCATGGCCGTCACCGCCGCTCAGCCAAACTCTATGGTGCACATCGGTTCGACCATCCGCTCGCTCGTCGCCGACCTCGACGTCCGGGCGCGCCATGAACTCGAGACCGGCTGCGTCGAGCGCGACGGCCAAGGCAAGGCGACATTGTGCGGTTCATCGGCCGAGAGCGTCGATGCCCTGCACGATCGGATCGCCGATATGATTGCCGAAGAACGCGGCCGACCGGCGGCCCAGCGCGAGAAGGCCAAGGACGCGGTCCGAAGCTTCACCGGCAAAGGCAGGCTTCCGCTCATCTACACCTCGACCGTGTCGAATCCATACACGGACGACGATAGCCTCATTGAAACGTATGTGGACGACCAAGGAAACGAATACTGGGTCAACCCCGCGAACGAAGTGGTTGTCCAGATTGGTGCTTACGCGGGTGCGCGTCCGACAACATCACAAATCCGACCGGATGCCCGTCGTCCCGTCGCGGACCTAAGAAAGTCGGCGCTCGCCTTCGTCGAACGGGAGATCCAGAACTTCGGCAGCCGTAAAAAGTCGTTCGTGCCGCTCGAAGACAATAAGGACGGTCAGATCTACTTCTTCCGCTGGGATGACTTCTCCCACCCAGCCAAGGAGTCGGAGATGCCGCCCTTCATCCAGGTAGGCCTGTTCGCCGACGGGACGCTCGCAAGCTACACCAACACTCTGACCCGCTAATCCTATGCGCACGCTCTTGCGACTCATCGGATTCCTCGCGGGTACGGCCTGGCTGGCGATGGCGCCTGCGGCGTTGGCCGAAACCTCGGTCTATGCCAACGGCGGCGCGTACTTCACGGCCAGCGGCCCGAGCGCGTATTGGCGCTACGACAGCGGACAGGGATATTGCGGACAGTTCGGCACGTGGTGCTCGCCGGCCAACAGCCAGTGGACCTGGAGCACCTCGACCTACGGCGGCGTCAATAACGCGGTCTGGAACGTCATCCCGATCGACCGTTACTCGCGCGCCTACGCCTTCATCCCCCGCCGCAACGCCACCACCCGCGGCGCCAAGTACACCGTCGCTTACAACTGGGTCTCGCGCCGCTCATCGGAAATCGACCAGATGCGCTACTACGACCAATGGGTTCCGCTCGCTTTCGGCGACCAGTTGCGCCGGATCCATAGCGTCGACCTGACCGACAGCACCTTCGAAGCGACCGCGACCAGGGTCAATTTCGACGAAATCAAAATCGAAAACTGAAATCGAGCGTCGGATACGAACCTCGGTCTGCGACAAGCCTGATATGCTGCGCGAACGGCGTATCGAATGAGCCCCGCCTTATGTTCCGGACGTAAGGCAAAAAACAAACCGGCCCTTCTATCGTGGGAGAGGGGCCGGTTTTTGTTGCATGATAGCCATATATTGGGCTAAAAAATGCAGAAAATCCATCGTCATCTGGCCATCTTGGCGGTTTTGGTTTTCTTCGCCGCGGAATTTTTTTTCACTTCGGCGACGAATTGATCGCCGCGGTCGAATTCATTGACGAACAGGCCGAAGCTGGCGCAGCCGGGCGAGAGCAGGACGATATCGCCTTTCTTGGCGGCTTTGGCGGCGAGCCGGACGGCTTCGGGCATCGAGGAAACGCGGCTGACGGCGGCGCGGACGCCGGCGATTCTGAAAGCGGCCTCCATCTTGGGCGTGGCCGTGCCGTCGAAAAGGATCACTTTTTTGGCGGCTAGTTTGACCTCGGCGGCCCAATCTTCGAAATGCAATTCTTTATCGTTGCCGCCGGAAATCAGGATGACGTTTTTGGAGCGGCCGCCGAGCGCTCGCAGGGCGGCGACGGAGGCGTCGGGAGCGGTGGCGGCGGTGTCATTGACGTAGCGGACGCCGCCTTTGACGGCGACGGTCTCGAGCCGGCCGGCGACGCCTTTGAAGGCGCGAATGACGGAGCGCAGGGCGGCGTCGGGGACGCCGAGGCTGGCGCCGGCGGCGACCGCGGCCAGGACGTTCATGACGTTGTGCTCGCCGGGGACGCGGATGTCGGCAACGGCGGCGACGACCCGCTCGCTCCCCCGCTGGCGCACGACGATTTTATTATCGCGCAAAAAACAGGCGTCGCCGTCGCCGTACGGTTGGCGCCCGAACCACACGACCTTTGCTTTGGCGCGCGTACCGATGTCGCGGACGCGGGCGTCATCGGCGTTCAAGACGGCGATGTCGCCGGCGCTCTGGAATGCGACGATCAGTTCCTTGGCCCGGGCGTAGTCGTCCATGCCGCAGTAGCGATTGAGGTGGTCCTCCATGACGTTGGTGATGACCGCCAAACGAGGGCTGACGCCGTGGCGTTCGAGGCCCTCGAGCTGCCACGAAGAAAGTTCGAGCACCACCGGCGGCGCCCGGCGTTCGAGCTTGACCAAGGCATCGAGCTCGTCGAGGGGCGAAACCCGGATGTTGCCGGCGACGACGGTGCGCGGATCGCGCTTGCGGCACATCTCGACCAAAAGCGAGGTCGAGGTGGTTTTGCCCTTGGTGCCGGTGACGCCGGCGATGGCCGATGGGCAGAGTTTGAAAAACAGGCCGATGTCGGTGTCGACGGCGGCGCCGCTCATGGCGGCCAGCGCCAAATACGGATGTTCGCGGGGCACGCCGGGATTCTGGATGACCAGGTCGGCGCTGACGAAATCGGCCGGATCGTGCCGCCCCAAAACGTAGCGGACGCGGTGGACTTTGCCCTTGCCGAGGGTCTGGCGATCCTGCAGGAACCCGCGTTCGAGTTCCTCGATCGGCTTCGTCAGGGCGAAACGGTCCTTGAGGTCGGTGACGGTGACGATGGCGCCTCGGCGGCGCAGCCACTTGGCCACGCCAAGACCGCCGCCGTGCAAACCGAGGCCCATGACCGTGACTTTTTTATCCTGAAACCATGCCGGCGACATACTCAACGATGCTTGTGGCTCATGTGGGTGCCGCGCTCGCGGAATTCGCGGGCGGCCAGGCGCACCTGCAGCATGGCCGTGGCGACTTGCAGCCACATGCCCAGGTACTGCCGCAAACCGCGCAGCCAGCCGACCTTGGCGATCTTGCGGACGATACCGAGTCCGGGCAGCACCACGGTACCGTACGGCAGGCCGTTCACCCGGCAGAAATAGTTGAGCGCCGACTCGACCTTGAAGCCGTGCAGGTAGATCTCGGGAATCGCGTCGAAAATTTCGCGGCGCAGGGCGCGCTCGCCGCCGACCAGCGGCAGCGCCTTCATGAGCGCGGTCCAGAACGGGCCGCGGTCGCGCAAGCCGACGTTCATGTAGCGCTCGCCGGCGAGCACCGGCTCGAGCAGCAGCCGGACGTGTTCGACGGTCAAGCCGCGAAGATCGGCGTCGAAAAAACAGACCGCTTCGGCGTCGGCGTGCATGACGCCGTGGCCCATGGCCGCGCCCTTGCCGTGCTTCCAGGGCATCTCATGGACGAGCGTGGCGCCGGCTTCCTTGGCGATACGGGAGGTGTCGTCGGTCGAACCGTCGCTGACGACCACGATCTCGGCGAACATCTTCGAAGCCGCGACCGTGCGGACGACGTCGCCGACGGTCTTGGCTTCGTTATAAGCGGGAATGATGGCGGCGGCGCGCATAACGCTATTGTACCACCGGTTTAGCCGCGGCGGATGGTGACTTCGTAGAGGACGTCTTCGGCCCGTCGCAGGCTGTTCTTGGCCTGGTCGAACTTGTTGCGCAAGTAGCCGGTCAGGTCCATCTCCATAAGGCGGCCGACGATCTCTTCGACGATGCCTTTGACGCGGCGGACCTCGTCGAGTTTGCCGGCGGTGGCGACCAGCACCTGTCGGCGGACGAGTTCGCCGGTCAGGTCCGAGAGGCCGCCGAGATAGATTTCATAGTCGATCTCTTCGCCTTCGATGGCGCCGACCCGGCCGTTTTCGAGAAAACCGGCATACAGCTTGGCCTCGACGTATTCCTCGAGCGCGGCCCGGTACGAACCTTCCTCGGCCAGCTCGCTGCGGCCGTCGAAAAGCGCGCGGACTTTGGCCAACGCTTCGGCCGCTTCGGCCAAGAGCTTGGCGGCGCCGGCGGCATCGTCGCGATGCAACGCGAAAATCGCGCGCTTGGAAGCGCTCTGGGCGGCGGCCGACAGGCCGATGACTTCGCGCCGGCCGCGCTCATGGGCGGCGTAGCGTTCTTTGAGCGAGGCGAAAAAATCCTGGTCGAGCATACGCCGGAAAGTGTTGCATAGAAGGCGGTATTTGTCGAGATATGCACAGAAAAACCGTCGCCTTGGCGACGGTTCAGACGCATTCGCGGATATCCTTGGATTCCGGCAGGTACTCCATGACGTCCGCCTGGCAGCCCTGATCGGCGTAGTGGCGGATCAGGCCGAAGGTCAGCCGCGAGCTCTGGCGCACCTCCGGATGATCCGACGACATCGGGAAGATGGTGAAGACGAGCGCGAAAAGGAAGAACAGCGAGGCGACCGCTTCCCAGGCGGTGAACGTCACCGGTCCGAGATGCCAGCCGCCCTTCGGGGCCAGGACGCCGGCCAGGATCGTCACGGCCAGGGAGGCCGCGATCTGGGCGCAGAACTTCAGCACGGCCCGGTTCCAACGAACCTCCTTGTCGCCCATGAACAGCGCGTACGTCAGCGACCAGGTGCCGGTGTTGAGGTAGGTACCCTCGGACGAGGATTGCCGGCGCCAGACGTGCGAGTGGCCCATGACGACCACTTTGACATCGGTCCGCTCCTTGAGAAGACGCTCGGCCAGCCGATCGACCGAATCCTCGGCAATGGTGTAGAGCACTACCTTGAGAGTCTCGGCCATGGTCGGCTTGCGCGGCGCGCCCCACAGGGCGATACGGCGGTAGATGAAATCCCAGGCCACGGCCAGACCGGCGTAGACTCCCCACCAGCGCCGGAACAAGAAGGCGTACATCCACATGTCGCGTCCGCGGCTGACCCGGCCGGTCAGGTGATTGAGCACCTTGAGCCGGTTGACCACGCGTTCGATCATGTAAGAGCCGTCCGGCTTGTTGAGCACCGGCCGCTTGAGCTGGCGGCCCATGAAGTCCTCGGTGAGGATCGCGCTCTCCGGATCGACCCGATTGTGCGGGTCGGCATTCATGCCGTGGTAGTAGAGCACGCCGCGCTCCACGTGCTTGAAGCGCTGCGGAATCCCGACGAAGGATATTTTGGCGGCAAGTTCCGGATCGCCGCCGGTCAAGCGCCGGACGATTTCCCGCTGGACCCGCGGCCAGACCAAAAATTGGTCGTGGTTGCCGACGTAGAACAGCAGCCGGACGTCGGGACGGCGCGCGAACTTCGCCAGCGCGTCGAAGAACCCGGGATGGCCGCCGATGATCTTGCGCATCTTGCGGACGCCGGCGGTTTCGTACGGCGGATCCTCGAAGCGGCCGAACCATGTGACCACCAGCGGATCGAAGGCGTCGCCGTTGACGTGCAGAACGTGTTCTTGCGCCGGATGACGAGCGACGGCCCGATCGAGGAACTCGTCGAAGGCCCGGTCATGCGGAAAATCTTCGAGCGGGTTGTCGAGGGTGATGAGGGGCGGCGGCTCGACCGGTCCGAACAATGACCGGAACCATCTGGAGAACCGCTTGTGCGGCGCCAGACGCGCACAGACGCGCAGCTGAACGCCCTCGGAGAGATGGAGATCGGATACGACGATATTCGCCTGTTCGCATACGGCGACTTGCGCCGTCGCCGAGCTTTCATCTTCGGAAATGATCGCGGACACGGCCGCCTCCCTTCGAGAAATTGAAAAAGGACTCTGCTCAAGAGTTGCAGAGGCAGCTCCGGGTGTCAATCCGCTACTTTATCGTAGAGCCGCTCGGTTTCGGCGACGATCTTGTCCCAGTCGTATTCCCGGGCGACCCAGTTGCGGGCCTTTTTGCCGAGTTCGGCGACGATTTCGGGATGATTGACGAGTTCCTGCAACTTTTCGGCCAGATCGGCCGGGTCGCCGCTCACGAAGGTGATGCCGCTGTGGTCGATCGGTTCGAGATTGCCGGGGATGTCCGACACCAGCGGGCAGCGGCCGGCGGCCATGGCTTCGAGAATCGACACCGAAAGGCCTTCGGTGATCGAAGGATGGACGTAAAGGTAGGCGTTGGCGAAGAGCTGGCGCAGCGTCCGATCGGTCTGAAAGCCGGTGAAAATAATGGAAGAGTTGCCGGCGCTGACCTTGCGCAGCTCGTCGGCGTAGGCGTTGCCGTGTTCATCGGCGCCGACGATGACCAGTTTTTTGTCGGTGGCGATGCGGCCGTAAGCGTCGATCAGATAGTGGATGCCCTTGAGCTTGACCAGGCGGGCCACGTTCAGAATGTACCCGCCGGGCTCGAGGCCCCAGCGGGCCAGCATTTCGGCGCCCGGATCGCGGATGAGATCGGCGCCGTTGGGCACGTAGCGCACGTCGACGCCGTACTTTTTTTTCAAAAACGCCCGGATGTTTTTGGAAACGGCGACGGTCGCATGCGGTACCCGGACGGCGATCCAGGCGCCGTAGCGCAGGTATAGCTTGGCCAGCGGCCCCCACTTGGGGTGCTGCCAATCGAGAGCGTGGACGGTGGCGATGATTTTCGCCCGCGGCTTGAACAGGCGCGGAATCCAGGCCAGCGACGCCGGGCCGATGCCGTGATAGTGGATCACGTCGACGTTCTTGAAGAGGACCGAGATACTGGCCAGCAGCGTATGCGTGAACGTGTCGAGCGATTTCGTCGGAATCGAAGGCATGCGCTGGAGGCGCACGCCCTTGTACGTCGAATCGCGCGTGGCCGTGAAACGCGGCCGCACGTACACCAGGACGTCGTGGCCGCGCTCGGCCAGCCTGGTGGCCAGCTCTTCGACATGGCGCTCGACGCCGCCGGCGTCTTTCGATACGGGCAAACCTTTCTGCCCGATCATGGCGATCGACAATTTCCGCGGCGTGGATGCGCTCATGGCGTGGCTTTATGACGCGCCCTTGCGCGCCAGATGTTCCCGGGTTTCGTCGCTCAAAGCCTTGAGGCTCTTCAGGCCCTTTTCGGAAATGGCGCCGCCGGTCATGACCTTGAAACCTTTGGCCAGAATCTCGATTTCGCTCTTGAGATACTTGGCCTCGGCCGAGGAAGCGCGGCCGGCCTTGGCCAGAGCGTCATACGCTTTCTGATCCTCGAAAATGCGCATGGTCAACAGGCGCTTGTCGTTGGATTCGTAGATGTTGTTCCAGGCGTCGTTTTCGACCAGCGCTTTGACGGCGTCTTTGTCGGTCTTCATCTCGGAGACGAAACCGACGACCCGGCCGCTGGCGTTGTAGGTGAATTCTCCCTTGAGTCCCGGCCCGATCGCCAGCTCGCGGATGCTCATTTCGCGGGCGCTGCCGCCGATCAATCGAAGCCGCTCGCCCGATTCGCTCGAGAAGATGTCGCCGTGCTGGGACTTGAGATTCTCGACGTGGGCGCGAATCTGGTCGCGCAGCATCTGCGCCTCTGCGCCGGTTCCGTGGCCAGCTTTGATCAAAGCGCGCAAGGCAGCCTCGTCGCGATCGATCACCTGGATCGTGCGGAAGACTTCCTGCCGGAGATCCTCGGTGGCAACGTCCATTTTCGCGAGGCCCTGGTCGTTCAAAAAGATGCCGGCGGTCCGACGGAGGGCTTCTTCGGTCGTTTTGCCGCCTTCGAATTCAAAGGAAAGATTTCCTGAAACGTCGCGGGCGAAGCTGCCTTCCAGGCCATCGCCGAACGAAAAGCCCTTCTCAAGATCGAATGGCGGCGCTTTCGCGCCCGTCGCCAGTTCTGGAAATTTGAACCCGTAAGTCTTGACGTTCTCGGAGAGGAAAGTGCCATCATTGCGCAGCATCAAGAAAGAAGGATTGTTCTTGTCGAACTCGAGCCGTAATTCGCCATGTTTGTCGTGCTGGCCGTAGAACTCGACCAATTTCTTAGCAATCTTGTTTGCCCAGACCTCGCGTTTCATGCCGACATCGTACTTTAATGTTGCAGAATCGACACCCAGCATTTTCCCTAATTTATCGGCTTCGAAACGACCCGGGTCGGCAGCCAGCTGTCGGGCAAACACCTGCGAAAAACCGTCGCCGCGCCGCACCAAAGCGCCTTCGAGCTGCTCTTGGCTGAACTCGGGCAGCTTAGTGAGCTTTTCGGTCACCACGGCCGGCCCGGCCGATTCCATCGGCCCGGCTTCAGGCACTCCGGCCGCTTCCTCGAGCTTGGCCGCCTCTGTGACCTTCGCCGCCCCGGCATGAACGCCCTCGAACGTCCGATTGCCGATCCAGACGCCGAAAGCGACCGCGGCCGCTTTCATCGCTTTGTCGCCGAGTTCGCGGCGGGTGCGCATCGCTTCGCCTTTCAGGTCCATCTCCGCCAGCTGGTCATGGATGTACGCCTCGCTCTCGGCCGCAACCAGTTCAGCCCGGCGTTCTTCGAGCGTTTTCAACAACGGATTCTTCTCGCGATCGAGAGCGTCGAAATCCTGCTCGGCCACGGCCCGCTCGGTGATCTGCGCCACCATGACATTCACCTGATCGAGCGGCATCTGCTTGATCTGCTCGGCTGACTTGACGCCTGTCATCTTATCGAAACCTTTGCCGATGAAACGGAACATCCGGCGCATCTTGCCTGCGGGCGGCGGCGTTCCTTCTTCCTCGGCCAACTTCGTAATATTTCGATCGGCGACGTTGCGCATGGTCTGATAGAGACCCATGGAGCCGAAAAAACCCCGGGCCGCGGCCAAGCCGGCTACGGCCGCGGTGCCGCCGGTGGCCAAAGCGAGGCCGCCGACCGAACCCAGGGCCAAGCTGCCGCCGGTCATGCCCAAGCCGGTCAGAATCCTGACGCTGCCGGAGCGATGTTGGAACTTCTCGTACAGTTTGCGCATGCCATCCTTCTGCTCCATGCGGACTTTGATTTCGGATTCGGCTAAGCCGTTGCGAGCATCGATCTGTTTTTCAAGATTACCGGCCACTACCTCGGCCCGAAGCTCGCGATACTCGCGCTCGGCTTCGGCCAGAAAAGTCTTGATCTCCTCGATCTCTTTGCGATGCGCGACGGCGCCGCCGATGGCGCCCAACCAACCTTCGAACTGCCCGAGTTGCGCCTTGATGAAAGCCAGCCGATTCTTGGCTTGATCGAATCGCTCGGCTAACTCGCTCTCATTACGGACGTCGCCCTCGGCGGCCCATTCACCTTCCTCCATGGAGTCGGCAGGCAATGGTGCCGGCTCCTCGACATCGATGTCGAAAGCCGGCTCTGCCACTGCCGGCGCCGCCGGTTCCGGCATGTCTTCGATATTCTCCTCCCCGGACTTCGGCATCTTGGCCAACTCGGCCAAAAGAAAAGCGCGTTCTTCTTTATCGAGATTGAGTCGATCCCAGCCTCTGTCGCCAAAAAATTCCGGGGCCTCGGTCTGGTGGCCGGCCTGCAAGGCATCGATCGCATCTTTAGCCTCGCCCAAATCGTCGAGTTGCGCGGCATCGGCTTCGATGCCGCTGGCGACGGCGGCCAGATCGGCTTTCTCGCCGGACGTAAACGTCACCCCGGCCTTTTGCGCCTTCTCCAAAACGGCTGCGGAGGCGGCAATGTCATCTTTGAGCGCCTCGGCGACGATTTTATGGTCCTCGCGCTTGGCGCGTTCAAGGCGGCGGCGTTGTTCGCGGTTCTTGCCGCGTCCGCGCCGACCTTCGGTGTCAGATGATGGCATAGGTTTCGGCATACATCATTCGTGTGAAAATCTCCGGCAGGCTACTTCTTGCCGCCGAGCGAGGAGCGCAGATCTTCGAGCTTCTTGCTGTCGCTGCGGGCCATGGCCGCCTTGATGATCTTGTTGCGACGAGACATTAAAGCGCGGACTTCGGCCTCGACGGCGGTCGCGGCGCGATCGAGCTTCTTGCCGATCGACGTCAACAATTGCCGCGGCGTGCGGGATTTCGGCATATCTAGATCTCGTCAGCCTTGGGCAGGCTCGCCGACTGCACGAGCAGCTCGGACTTCACGGCGTTGATCTCCTCGAGCAGCATGGCATCGAGATTTTTCTTCGAGGCGATGTAGCCCCACATGTCGTCGGGCTTATCAGCCAGCTTCGACACCTGTTCGAGGTCGGCATCGGTCAGGCTGTCCATGACCTTGAGCAAGAAACGCTTTTCGACCAGAGCGGCCATCTTTTCGACCATGGCCGCCTTGCGCTCCGGCGGCAGCGACTCAAGGCCGAGAGCCGCGAAAATGTTCGCCTCACGGGTCAGCAGCGCGGGAATCGGATTGGGCATAATAAATAAATGAGTATCGCCGTCAGTATAGCATCTTTTCAGCGAGAGCGCGCACGTCTTGCTTCAGCCGCTTCTTTAGGCTATGCTGCGCCTACATTCACGACCGGGTCGGTAGCTCAGCCGGTAGAGCAGCGGCCTTTTAAGCCGTTGGTCCTGGGTTCGATCCCCAGCCGACCCACCACGTAAAAATCCCAGTGTTCCTGGGATTTTTACGTCTTGGAGGCCGGGACGAGAAGGGACCGCCTTCGGCCAATCGGCAGCATAGACAAAACCGTGGGCTTGAAACCCACGGTTTTGCTTTACTCCACTTGTCGGATATTGAGACTGGTCAATTCGTCAAGCAACTTCTGAGCGGCTTCAAATTGTTTTTGATCCATCAATTTCTGTTGTTTTTCACCAACCGACTTTGCTTCTTGGCTAGCGCCTGCCAGCAATTGTTTAATTTTTGAACGAACCTCGTCAGCAATCATCAGTCGATCCGAGGGACCAAGATCCTTGCAGAGCGCCTCAATTTTTTCATCTAACTTTTGGGCCTGCTCGGCGGCTGCTTCCGGTAATGTTTGTGACGACCGGGCGATAAATTCTGCCGTTTCGAGAATATTTCTGGTGATATTGGCAGTCAAACGTTTGCGGGCAGCAGCCGCCGCTTGTTCAGGTGTTTGAGCTGCCATCGGCTTCGGCGCCGACATCTCCGGAGGACGTTCAGATGATGTGCTCGGGGGGTTGTCAGGATTGAAGCTAGCCATAGAAGAATGGAAAATTATGCGATAATCATAGCATTTTTAATGTAAAAAGTCAAATCCTATCCTATCCTAAAACTCATAAAAATGAAAAAAATCCGCTCCCCTTTTTTAATGGGTTTGAGCGGTTTCGTCGATGGTAAGGCAGTAATGGCTGAAGCTGACGCCGTCTGGCCCCTCCAGCGTCATAAGGGCAATTTCTTGCCCGAGAGTGGGGGTGATATTGCCCATCACCACGACCAAACCGGCAGCGTCAGATGAAGGTCTGATTTCAATGATGTCAGCACTTCTTCTGCCGCCATCAGCCGAATCCAGATGGACATCCAGCGAATAAAGCCACGCGAAAGGCGGCGATTCTCCATTCAACACGAAGGTGACTGCGAGGTCGTTTCCTTTGCCGACCGAGGCGATCACTTTAGGGATCTTCTCGAACATCTCCAGGTTGAACTGCGTGTCCAAAATAGCACCTTCGTGCATGACGGAAAAAGCCAAAGAGCGGGCCATGGGATCCTCCTCTTCCGATGACCGCCTACCATAGCGTAAAACAGCCCTCTTGTCAAGGGGGGTTGTCTTAACCTCAAATAGGCTTATTTCTGCCCCAATTTACATCTCCGGAATCTCCTCGGCGAACTCATCGAACCTGGCCTGCAGGGCCTCCTGAATCTCGGTCCAGTCGGCGTCGTTGTCGAGCTCGGCGAACTCGCGCTTTTCATCCAATACTTCCTCAACCAGCTCGTCCCAGCCCTCCTTTTCGAATATACCCTCTTCCAGGGCACGTTCTTTAAGTTCTATATAAGTCTCCTCAAGGTCGAAAACGATGTTATCCATAAACAAAACTAATTGTGGAAAAGTCGAGCACAGTATAACAAATGTTCACAAAGCGCTGCAGGCGTGGTATCGATACTAAGGAGAGATCGAAACTATTGCAAGCCGCATATGCCGGAACCAAAGTTCAACGAACCTGTCGACGTCACACCGGAGAGTTCTTCGGAAACGCCGGCTTCAGAATCAGCTGGACAGCCGTCTTCGACTGAAGCGCCGCAAGCCACGCCATTCAGCGCGTTCATGAATAAACTTGCCAAACAACGCGAGGCCTTGGCTCAAATCAAAGTCCGCAAGCAGGCGTACTTACCGAAGCCGCTGACGGAATCCATGGAAGTCACGGCCGCCAAGGAGAGACAAGATCTCCTCAAGGAGATCATCGGCCAACAACTTGAGGGCGACCCCGACCTGGCCGTCGACATGAGCGAACTTGGTGAAAAAATAGCCGAGGAATACAAGATGAAGCCGGAGCACTATTACGGCATGATCAAAGAACGAATCGTCGATGTTCTGGCGAAAAAAAGCGAGGGGCTGTTCAAATCGATGCTCGAGGGCCCGGCGTCGGACCTGACGGCGCTCGATGCCGCGGTGAAGATCGATCCTGATCAAATCCGCGCCATGCTTGGCAGCGCCGAAATAGACGTCAGAAAAAAAGCCAAGGAGGAGCGGGATGCACTGAACAAAAGCGCCGCTACAGACGAGATCCGCGGCGGTCTCGATGATATCAGTCTCGGATTGCAGCAGCAAGAGGAAGCCCGAAAGAGGAAGCTTAAAGCCAAAGGTATCAAACCTGGGCCGAAACCCGAACCAAAGAAAGGATTTTGGCAGCGCCTCACCGGCAGCTGACGTTGATCTCAAAAAAACATCCCGTATTCGCCGGGATGTTTTTTTGTTGCATCTAAAAGCCCCGAATGTGTCGGGGCGTCGTTGTCGAAGGTTATTACCAGGCGGCGGCTTCCTTCTTAGCCTGGGCCTCGAACCGATAGAGTCGCCAGATGAGGGCGGCGGCGTAGCGAACGTGGGCGCGGATCTCGGGGGTCTCGGCCTGGTCCCAAATCTGGCGGCAGCGTTCATGCTGACGGCGCCAGCCTCTGTTCTCATGACGCTCCATCACTTCCAGCTCCGCATCGGCGACGACGTCGGGCGGGCTGTCATGATCGAGAACGATATCGGCTTGTTCGCGAGTCAGCCGCGGATACCAGAGCATCCGCTTGAGCAGTTGATGCAAAAGCTGCTCGGCCCGCAAGCGCTGTCGCTGGTCAGTAACCGCTGGCAAACGGACCATGACGGCGGCGAGCGGAGGCGACCGACTCATTTTTTGGATGAATTCGCTGGCGAGATTGGGAAAACCGATGATTTCGGCGGCCATGGAATGCCTCCTCGGCAAGGGATGTCGGTCGCGACCGACATCCCAAGGGGTGAAGGAACCGCGAACCCTAGCATGGAAATCGATCCTCGTCAAGCTATCCTTCAACCGATCAACCTTAATCCAGCTTTATTTCCATAGAAAAACGACCGTCTTGAGGTCGTGTCAGTGGACGTTCCAGGAGCCGGGCTTGGGATCGGCCAGGGCTTGATTCGTCGCCTTCATGCGTTCGAGCGATCCCCGAAGCTTCTCATTGAGCTCTTTGAGCCGTTCGTTCATCCGTTTGACGTCTTGATTGGCGGCATTGAGCCGTTCGACCGCGGCCTGCAGCCGGGCCAGGGCTTCTTCCATCGCCTTCATCGCACACCTCCGTACACCGATGGTATCGGCGGCTCCGCCATTTCGCAAGCGCTAGCGGCGTTTTAGCGCTACCGGCGTTCGGCCGCGGCGAGGACGAGCTCGGCGACAGCGCGGGCGGCGCCATCCTTGGCGAGCTGGCGCGCCTTGGCGCCGAGCGTGTCCTTCGCTCCCGGATTGGCGGCGAGCTGTTCGATGGCGGCGGCGAAAGTATCGGGTGTCAATTCTTTCTCCGCCAAACACCGAGCCGCTCCTCGCCGACAAAAGTAGGCGGCATTCTCCTCCTGGTGCGAGTCGGCGATGGGAATGATGACGGCGGGCTTGCCGAGGGCGGCGATCTCCGAGAGCGTGCCCATGCCGGCGCGAGTGACGACGATGTCGGCGGCGGCGAAGGCATGGGCGATCTCGGGCCCGAGCAATTCGGTACGACGGTACCGTTTCGACGGCTCCGGCAAGCCTTCGGCTTTACCGCGACCGGTCACGTGCAGGACTTGGGCCCGGGCGGTCAGGCGTTGCAGCGAACCGGCGACCAAGGAGTTGATGAGGCCGGAGCCGGTGCCGCCGCCCAAAATCAGGACCACGGGAGCGTCGGCCGACAAGCCGAAGAGCCGCCTCCCCTCTTCTTTGGTTCCGGCGAGAATGCCGGCCCGCACCGGATTGCCGGTCCAGATCGCTTTCTTGCGGCCGAAGACGCCGGCCAGCTCTTCGAAGCCGACCGATATCGACCTGGCGAACGGGGCCGCGAGTTTATTGGCCAAACCGGGCCGCAGGTCGAGTTGATGCACGTGAATCGGGATGCGCAGCAGCGCCGCCGCCCAGGCCACGGGCACGGCAACGAAACCGCCGGCGCTGACAACTACGGCCGGCCGCAAACGGCCCAAGAGCAGCAGGGCATCGCCGACCCCCAGCAGCAGCCGGGCGTTATCGAGAAAATTCTGCCACGAAAAATAACGGCGCAGCTTGCCGGACCGGATGGTCGAGAAGGGCATCCCGGCAGCGGCGACGATCTCGCGCTCCGGGCCGGTCTCGGTGCCGACCCAGTGAAAGGCGGCGTCGGGACGGAGTTTCTTCAATTCTTCGGCGACGGCCAGGAGCGGCGTGACCGGTCCCAGGGTGCCGCCGCCGGCCAAAACAATCACCATAGCGATCCTCCGATCGATTCTCACGGGCGGCCTGAAGGCCGCCC